>SXQV01000182.1 GCA_005792805.1 Methylococcaceae bacterium
CTACCAACTGAGCTATTCCCGCATCTGTTTGAAGCCGCGTATTCTAGGGAGGCGGGTTGGTGTTGTCAACAAGATTGCCTTTGAAATCTTGAGAAAAAACGGGCATGGCGGCCCGTAAGTAAATCACCATGGACCATAGCGTCAGCGCGGCGGCGAGCAGCAAAAGCAACTGGCCGAGATTCTGAAGGTTGTCGCGCCAGACATCCATGCCCAGCAGGAGCAGGGTGATCGACACCATCTGCGCGGTTGTTTTCCACTTGCCCAGCTCGGACACGGCTACTTTTCTGCGTTCACCAATTTCGGCCATCCACTCCCGCAAGGACGCAATGGTGATTTCCCGCCCAATGATAATGGCTGAAGCAATGGCTACGGTGGGGCTGGGGTCGGCCTGGACGATCAGCACCAAAGTGACAGCCACCATCAGCTGGTCTGCCACCGGATCGAGAAAGGCGCCGAAACGAGTACTGAGGTTCAGGCGCCGGGCCAGGTAGCCATCCAGCCAATCAGTCAGTCCGGCCAGCATGAAAACGATAGCGCAAAGCAAATGTGCGTTTGGCCACGGCAGATAGAACAAGACAACCAAAACCGGGATCAGGACGATCCTTAGTAAGGTCAGGTAAGTGGGGAGATTTAACTCCATTGCTCAATTTTCCTGTTCATGGAACGTATCGTATATGCGTTGTGCCAATTGAAGGCTGATTCCGTCTATTCGTGAAAGCGCGTCCACCCCGGCACGGCTAATTTCCCGCAATCCGCCAAATTGACGCAGCAATTGCTGACGCCGCTTGACACCTAAACCCGGAATCGTCTCTAGCGTCGACGGTTTGCGTGCCTTGGCCCGTCTTTGCCGATGGCCCGTGATGGCAAACCGGTGGGCTTCGTCACGAATCTGCTGTATCAGGAGCAGGGCTGGCGAGTTAGAGGGTAGCATGAAAGCAGGGGTGGATTCCGCAGGAATCAGCACTTCCATGCCGGGTTTCCTGTCAGGGCCCTTGGCGATACCGAGCGTCCGGATGGATGTCATCCCCAGCTTGCCGAGTGCCGTCATCACGGCGGCCACCTGTCCTTTGCCACCGTCGATAAAAAGAATATCTGGCGGTTCGATCTCACCCTCCTTGATTCGCCGGTAACGGCGACTCAAGGCCTGAGCTAGCGCGGCATAATCGTCGCCAGGTTTAATGCCTTCGATGTTGAAGCGGCGGTACGCCGACTTGACCGGCCCCTGCGGGTCAAAAACCACGCACGAGGCCACGGTAAGTTCACCTTGGGTATGGCTGATATCGAAGCATTCCAGTCTTTTAGGCGTTTCAGAACACTGTAGTGCCTGACCCAAGGCCACGAAGCGAGCGTGCATATCCTGCCGGTTGGCCAGTTTTGCCGTCAAGGCACTCTCTGCATTGGTTACGGCCAATTGCACCCGTCGTGCACGTTCGCCACGCAGCTTGCTGGAAATGCGCACGGCATGACCGGCCAGGCTCGCCAACATTTCTTCCAGCAGTGCTGGGTTTTCTACGGATTCGCTGATTAGGATTTCCCGGGGGATAGGCTTCCCCAGGTAATACTGGCCAATAAATGCCTGGATCAGGCTCTGGCTGTCTTGCTCTTCCGGCATTACCGGAAAGAAGGTTTGGTCGCCGATCTGCTGCCCACTGCGGATGATGACCATCTGGATGCAGGATGTATTGCCTCTCAGTGTGCAGGCGATGATGTCCACGTCACCTTGTTCGCCGTGTACAGATTGCCGCTCCAGTACCGTGCGCAAAGTTGCGATCTGATCACGATAGCGTGCGGCTTTTTCGAACTTCAGTTCCGTGGCGGCTCTTTCCATTCGGTGGGCCAGTTTGTCGATCAATTGCCGCCCGTCACCTTCCAGGAACATCAGGGTGTCGTGTACATCCTCGGCATAGCTCGTAGCGTCAATCAGCCCAACGCAAGGGGCGGTGCAACGCTCAATCTGATATTCAAGGCAGGGGCGGCTGCGGTTCTCGAAAAAGGAGTCCCGGCATTGACGGACTGGAAAAATCTTCTGCAGCAACTTGAGGCTTTCGCGCACGGCGCTGGCGCTCGGATAAGGTCCGAAATAACGGCCTGCTGTGTTTTTGGTGCCGCGATGAAAGCTCAATCGTGGGAACGGTTGATGCGTGGTGACATAAATCGATGGATAGCTTTTGTCGTCACGCAGCGTAATGTTGTATCGGGGTTTGTGTCGCTTGATTAGCTGACTTTCCAGTAATAGCGCCTCACCCTCCGTATGCGTCACGCGGACGTCGACGCTGTGTATCCGCGCCACCATGGCTTGTTGCTTGGGTGAGCAATCCCTGGAGGAAAAGTAGCTGGACACCCGCTTCTTGAGGTTCTTTGCCTTGCCTACATAAATGACCTCGCCTTTCTGGTCCAGCATGCGATACACACCCGGCCTTTGGGTCAGTGACTCCAGAAAGGCGGTAATGTCGAAATCGGTGGAAGGTTCAAGGTCGGTCATGGCAGGATGAAACGGGCCCGAAGATTGGATTGGTCATTATAATGTTGCGCTGACACGCAGGATGCCCGTAACACCTTTTGGATGGTTCGCTATGAATGACTCTCTCAATCCCCGGCTGACGAAGGGTTTGCTCAACCAATATCCTCTGATCTATGTTCAAAGCAGGGAAGAGCAACGGCTTGAACGCCAGCTGAAGCAATTGTCACAGATCCACTATGGGGATGACCGTTCGATTCTGGAGTGGAGTGCCGCAGAGGGCTTGGCTGGGGCTGAAACGCTGACCGATCCATTAGCCGTGGTCCAGGCTATCCGGCGTGCGGACAAGGCCTGTTTTTATTTGCTGCGAGATCTCCCGGCCCTGTTTGCAGATAACCCGGTGCTGGTTCGGGCACTACGGGATCTTTATCGCGACCTCGCCGGCAAAAATCGCTTCGTGTTCATTTCGCATCCCGGTCTTTTGCTGCCGGAAGAGTTGAAGGGCCAGTTATGGCTGGTTGATCTTGGCATGCCTGGCGGGGATGAGATTCTGGAGTATCTGAAGGGAGTGCTTGCAGCAGAAGGCAAGGGGGCCAGTGTCGATGAGGGCTGGTATCAGCAGTGTGCCACCGCCATGAAGGGGCTGACCCTGGACGAGATTCGCCATTTGGTCCACGGCTGGTCGAGCGAAGGTCGCTTTGATTTGCAAACAGTGCTACCAGACATCTACGCTGACAAGACGGCGGCCTTGCAGAAGGAGGGCTGTCTCCAGTTCATTTCCAAGAGTATCGAGGTCGATCAGGTCGGCGGACTTGAAAACCTGAAGGAATGGGTGATGGGGCGTAAATCACTGTTCAGCCGGCAGTCTTTCCAGACCGGTATTCCAATGCCGGCAGGTATCCTTTTCATGGGGATCAGCGGCTGCGGCAAGAGCATGGCGGCCAAGGTAATCGCGAGTGCCTGGAATTTGCCGCTAGTGCGGCTGGACATGAATCTGGTGATGTCCGGTGCTTTCGGTTCACCGGAATATGCTTTCGATCGCGCACTGCGCACGGCCGAAAATATTTCGCCTCTGGTGCTATGGATCGACGAAATGGAAAACAGCTTCGGTTATGACAGCATGTCGGGAACCACCGGAGGCAGCAGCAGTATTTTCTCTAGTTTTCTCACCTGGATGCAGGAAAAACCCCCGCAGGTGTTTGTCGTGGCGACGGCCAACCGGATCGAGAAACTCCCCGCCGAGGTTATCCGTAAGGGGCGCTTTGATCAGCTCTTTTTCCTGGACCTTCCTGCCGACGAAGAGCGCCGGGCGATTTTCAGAATTCATATCAAGGCCTATGGCGCCGATCCGGAGACGTTCAACATGAACCTGCTATCCATTGTTACCAAGGACTGGAGTGGTGCGGAGATTGAGCAGGCTGTCAAAGCAGCACGTATCCATGCTTTCCAGGAGGGGCGGGTATTTGACGAGAAGGATATTACCTACACATCCGCTCGTATGGTGCCCTTGTCCCGCACGATGGAGGAGCAGATCAAGCATTTGCGGCAATGGTCCCAGACACGCGCTACCCCGGCCTCGAAAAAAGCAGCGTAATCCTTGCCGACCCATGCTGGAAATTCATCGGCCCATCGATCTGTCGCTTTGCTAAGATAAATACCCAAAAGGGGGGGGTTGAATCCCCAGTTTTCCGGCGTCCCGCGTGGGGCGCCGTTTCATTTTCAGGACGTTCGTTATGACTATCCGTACCCGATTCGCACCCAGCCCAACAGGCTACCTTCATGTCGGTGGTGCTCGTACCGCCCTTTTTTCCTGGCTTTATGCCCGCAAGCATGGCGGCACTTTTGTGCTGCGAATCGAAGACACTGACCTTGAGCGCTCCACGGCGGAATCGGTGAACGCGATCCTTGAAGGAATGACCTGGCTGGGTCTGGAATATGACGAAGGTCCGTTCTACCAGACCCACCGGTTTGATCGTTACAAGGCGTTGATTCAGCAGCTCGTCGATGAAGGCAAGGCTTACCACTGCTATTGCAGCAAGGAAGAGTTGGACGATATGCGCGAAGCTCAGATGGCGCTCAAGGAAAATCCGCGCTACGACGGACGCTGTCGTCATCGGGCGGAACCTAGGGAGGGTGTGTCACCGGTCGTGCGTTTTCGCAATCCGGATGAGGGAGCCGTGGTAATCGATGATCAGGTTAAAGGCCAGATCGTCGTGCGCAATGCTGAGCTGGATGATCTCATCATTGCTCGGTCCGATGGGTCTCCCACCTATAACTTCACGGTCGTCGTCGATGATCTGGACATGCGTATAACCCATGTCATGCGCGGGGATGATCACGTTAACAATACTCCCCGGCAGATTAATATCCTGAAAGCATTAGGGGCTGAATTGCCGAAATATGGCCATGTGCCGATGATCCTCGGCGCAGATGGCGCGAGGCTTTCAAAGCGGCACGGTGCGGTCAGCGTCATGCAATATCGCGATGACGGTTTTTTGCCTGAAGCGGTTCTTAATTACCTTGTCCGCCTAGGGTGGTCCCACGGCGACCAAGAGATTTTCTCCATTGATGAAATGATCGAGTACTTCGATGTGGGAGATATTAATCACTCTGCTTCCACCTTCAACCCAGATAAGCTGTTGTGGCTGAATCATCACTATCTGATGCACGGCGATCCGGTTCACGTTGCTCATCACCTTCGCTGGCATCTGGGTCGAATAGGCATTGATCCCACTGAAGGGCCGGATCCTGTTGAGGTCGTCAAGGCGCAGCGCGAGCGCAACAAGACATTGGTAGAAATGGCGGAAGCCAGCGCTTTCTTCTACCGCGATGTTCATCAGTATGATGAAAAGGCGGCGAAGAAGCATTTGACGCCGGAGGCAGTTGACGGTCTGTCGATGTTGCGTGACACACTGGGCGCCCTTCGTCCGTGGGTGAGGGAAAGTATTCACGACCTGATCGCCGCAACCGCCGAAGCGCTGGAAGTGAAAATGGGCGGCATTGCACAGCCCTTGCGTGTTGCCGTTTCTGGGACATCCGTCTCTCCGCCTATCGACCTGACCTTGGAAATTCTTGGTCAGGAAAAAACGCTGGCACGCATTGATCAGGCATTGAACTGGATCGGAAAAAAAACCTAGACAGGGTGGATTCATTTCTTTATCATTCGCGGCTCAACGTTGCGGGGCCATAGCTCAGCTGGGA
>SXQV01000183.1 GCA_005792805.1 Methylococcaceae bacterium
ACCTGGCGTCCTGTCCTGTGGAGCCCGGACTGTCCTCCATTCCGACGAAAGGTCGAAACAGCGACTGCCTGGCCAACTCCAGCGGCGGAGTCTAGTGAAGTTGCCGGTTCTTGGCTACTCTCTCAAATTTGTCGGGCAAGCCTAGGGGCCTGTCAACTCATAACGACCGTGCAGGCCTCATTATCAAATTCGGTGGATCGACCCGTTTTCTGTCGAGTCGTTGAGCGTGTGGGTCTTTTGTGATCTAATTACGCCGTTTTTGCCGAATTTATGGGCAGGTGCGTTTCGCGTCTTCGACGATGTCGAGGGTTGTTGGGACGGCCAGGCACTTTGCGCCGTGTCGGCTTCGAGTTGTCACGAAATTTACAGTTTCGGTTGTGCTGATGCGCGACTGAGCGGCTTATGGTTTGTGCGTTCCACGGGCTCACTTATGTTAATCAACACAAAAAAAGGTCTGGATCTGCCTATTACGGGAGAGCCGGAGCAGGTTATCTACAACAACGCTGGGGCCATCAGGTCGGTTGCGTTGCTTGGTCCCGATTATGTCGGTCTGAAACCGTCCATGAAAGTGGCCGAAGGCGACAAGGTCAAGTTGGGTGACGTGCTCTTCGCCGACAAGCAGTACCCGGAAATCGTCTACACCGCCCCCGGTGCCGGCGTAGTCAGGGCGATCAATCGCGGTGAGCGTCGCGTGCTCAATTCCGTGGTCGTCGAATTAAGTGGCAATGAAGCAGTCAAGTTCAAGTCCTATAGTCCCTCCAAGCTGGCGAGCTTGACCGGGGAGCAGGCGAGACAAAACCTGCTGGAATCGGGGCTCTGGACCACGTTGCGGACTAGGCCGTACAGTCGGGTGCCTGCTCCCGAGTCAACTCCTCACTCCATCTTTGTAACGGCTATCGATACCAGTCCTCTGGCGGCAAGGCCAGAAGTGGTCATTGCCGAGCGAGTTGGTGATTTCCAGAATGGATTGATTGTTCTCTCGAAGCTCACCGAGGGCCGCGTTTTTGTATGCAAGGCGCCAGGGGTCAAAATTCAGCTTCCAGAATTAGCGCAGTTGGAGGTGGCCGAGTTTGATGGTCCGCACCCCGCTGGTCTGGTAGGTACGCATATTCATTATCTGGATCCGGTAGGGCCGGCCAAAACGGTGTGGCATCTGGATTATCAGTCAGTGATTGCCATAGGCAGTCTGTTTGCCACGGGCAAGCTGAACGTGGAGCGTGTAGTCGCTCTGGCCGGTTCCATGGTTAACAGTCCTCGTCTGGTGAAGACTCGTGTGGGCGCTAACTTGAGTGATCTCGTTAAAGGGCAGCTGAAGTCCGGGAAGGAGCCGCGCGTTATTTCCGGTTCGGTCCTGCATGGCCGGCAGGCGGAAGGATGGTCTGATTTTCTGGGCCGATTCAATAACCAGATCACGGTGATCCCTGAAAATCGTGAGCGTGAGTTTATGGGGTGGGTCGTTCCGACCGGGAAGAAATATTCTTTCCTCAACGTCTTGCTAACCAGTCTCCCGCAGGCGCGTGGCCGCAAGTTTTCCTTCACCACAACCAAATATGGTAGCCCGCGAGCCATTGTTCCGGTGGGTGTATTCGAGGATGTGATTCCTCTGGATATTCTGCCAACCCAGTTACTCCGTTACCTGATCGTCGGAGATACTGATATGGCGCAGGCGCTAGGCGCGTTGGAGTTGGATGAAGAAGATTTGTCTTTGTGTACGTTCGTGGATCCGGGCAAGCATGACTTTGGTCCGGTGCTGAGAAAGAATCTTACCCAAATCGAGAAGGAGGGCTAATGTCTGGTACCCGCCAATTTTTAGACAAGCTTCACCCCCATTTCGCGAAGGGTGGTAGGCTTGAGATGTGGTATCCCGTCTATGAGATGGTGGATACCTTTCTTTACAGCCCATCCGATGTCACCAGTGGGGCGACGCATGTTCGCGATGCGGTCGACCTGAAGCGGGTTATGACCTATGTGTGGATTGCCGCACTGCCCTGCATGTTGATGGCGCTGTTTAACACCGGTTATCAGGCCAATGCGGCGATGACTGCCATGGGACTGAACGAAGTCCCCGGTTGGCGCGGTTGGATCGTCAATCTGTTTGGTCACAGTCCCTACAATCCGTTGTCGGACTTTGTTCACGGGGCAATGTATTTCTTCCCGGTCTATATCGTGACCCTGGTCGCGGGTGGGCTTTGGGAGGTCTTGTTTTCCGTGGTGCGTAAGCATGATGTCAACGAGGGTTTCTTCGTCTCATCCATCCTGTTCGCACTGACCTTGCCGCCAAGCATTCCGCTGTGGCAGGTCGCGTTGGGGATTTCCTTCGGCGTTGTGATCGGGAAAGAGGTTTTCGGTGGTACCGGCAAAAATTTCCTCAACCCAGCATTGACCGGACGTGCTTTTCTTTACTTCGCTTATCCGGCCTCCATGTCGGGTGATGCCGTATGGACGGCAGTTGATGGTTTTACCGGCGCGACCGCCCTGGGTCATGCCGCCATGGGTGGCATTGCCGCTATTCGTGAGTCGGGTATTTCATGGTGGGGTACTTTCCTTGGCTTCGAGCAAGGGTCCATGGGGGAAACCTCTACTCTTGCCTGCCTGATCGGCGCGGCCTTCCTGATCTACACCCGCATCGCCAACTGGCGCATCATTGCCGGTGTTATGGCGGGCATGATCGTCACTTCGACCCTGTTCAATATTATCGGGAGTTCCACGGACGCGATGTATGCCATGCCCTGGTATTGGCATCTGACCCTCGGTGGGTTTGCTTTTGGTACCGTTTACATGGCGACCGATCCTGTGAGCGCTTCGCATACCAATGCCGGCCGCTGGGTGTTTGGTGCTCTGGTTGGGTTCATGACGGTTTTGATTCGTGTGGTGAATCCAGCCTTCCCGGAGGGGATCATGCTGGCCATCCTGTTTGCCAACATCTTTGCGCCACTGATTGATTACGTGGTTATCAAGATCAACATTGCCAAGAGGGTTAAGCGCTATGCCTGAATCCGTAAATAAAAATTCAGAAGCGGCGGCGGTGGGTTTCAAGGATAGACTGGCTGGTTATGTTGAAACCGCTCAGGTTTACGCTAAACCCTATCTGGATCTTCCCAATGACAGCTTCAAGAAGACCGTAGCGGTTGCTCTGGCGTTATGTCTTGTCGGTGCTGTGGTGGTGTCTGGATCGGCTGTCATTCTGCGGCCTTTGCAGGAAAGGAATAAGTCGAAAGACGAGAAGGTCAACATTCTGGAGGTGGCTGAGCTTTACCAGAAAGGCACCGATGTCGATGCGGCATTCAAAAATATTGAAACGCGCGTGGTTGATCTGGCTACTGGCGACTACGTGGATAGCGTTGATGCCAAGACCTACGATCAGTGGAAGGCGGCAAAGGATCCTGCTCAGAGTGAAAGTATTCCGCCAGCCAAGGATATCGCCAGCATCAAACGCAAGCCAAAATACGCGAAGGTTTATCTGGTTAAACAGGACGATGGCAAGCTTAAGACCGTGATTATGCCGGTCAATGGCTATGGTCTTTGGTCGACTATGTACGGGTTTATTGCGCTGGAAGCCGACGGGGAAACTGTTGTTGGCATGAATCTCTATGATCAGGCAGAAACGCCGGGGCTGGGTGGTGAGGTCGTCAATCCTAAATGGAAAGCCCTGTGGAAAGGAAAGAAGGTCTATAACTTCAGTGGAAAGGAAGTGCATGAGAGCAATCTGACCGAGAAGGGGCAAACCATAGAGATCGGCGAAGTCGCTTTAGGCTTGGTCAAGGGGTCAGTCGATCCTGGCAGGGCGGGTTCTGAATTTCAGGTGGACGCCCTGGCTGGCGCCACGTTGACCAGCCGCGGTGTGAGCAATCTGGTGCAGTACTGGATGGGCAGGGACGGTTACGGTATTTATCTGGCCAAGCTTAGAAACGGAAGAGGTTAAATCTATGGAACTTACAGACGAAAATAAAAAAGTTCTGGTCGAGCCGCTCGTTGAGAATAATCCCATTACCCTCCAGGTGTTGGGGATTTGCTCGGCTTTGGCGGTAACTTCGCAGCTGTCGACGGCGCTCATCATGAGTCTTGCCTTGACGACAGTGACTGCCTTCTCCAGTGCGGGTATTGCGTTTGTTCGTAATCATGTGCCTAGCAGCATCCGTATCATCGCGCAGATGGTCATCATTGCTTCACTTGTTATTGTGGTGGATCAGTTGCTGAAGGCGTTTGCTTACGAAATCAGCAAACAGTTGTCGGTTTTTGTGGGCCTGATCATTACGAACTGCATCGTCATGGGCCGTGCAGAGGCCTACGCCATGAAGAACCCGCCTTGGGAAAGCTTCCTGGACGGCATCGGCAATGGACTGGGTTACAGTCTCATCCTGGTTACCGTTGCTGTCATCAGAGAGCTGTTCGGTTCGGGCAAACTGCTAGGGATTGATGTATTCCCGCTGATCAAGGATGGTGGTTGGTATGTCCCTAATGGCCTGCTACTGCTGCCGCCCAGCGCATTCTTCCTGATTGGCTTGATCATTTGGGCGGTTCGTACCTGGAAACCAAAACAGGTTGAAAAGGCGGACTTCTCAATCCAGCCGGCGCATGGTGCCGTTCATGGGGAGGCTCATTAACATGGAAGCCTATATCAATCTGTTTATTAAGTCGGTCTTTATCGAGAACATGGCACTCTCCTTCTTTTTGGGGATGTGCACATTCATTGCGGTATCCAAAAAGATTGAGACAGCGGTTGGGTTGGGTATTGCCGTAGTCATCGTTCAGACACTGACGGTTCCCGCTAATAATCTGATTTACACCTATCTGCTGAAAGAAGATGCCCTGACCTGGGCGGGCATTCACGGTGTTGATCTCAGTTTCATCGCGCTGATGGCCTGTATCGGCGTTATTGCCGCTATCGTACAGATCCTGGAAATGGTACTGGATCGATTCTTCCCGGCACTCTACAACGCGTTGGGTATATTTTTGCCACTGATTACGGTGAACTGCGCCATTCTCGCGGGCAGTCTTTTCATGATCGAACGTGACTACAACTTCAAGGAAAGTGTGGTTTATGGGATAGGTAGTGGCTTTGGCTGGGCACTGGCGATCACGGCCATGGCGGGGGTACGTGAGAAGCTGAAGTACAGTGACGTACCACCAGGCCTGCGTGGTCTGGGTATCACCTTCATCACGGCTGGGCTGATGGCGATGGGTTTCATGGCCTTCTCGGGCATACAACTTTAAGAGTCAGGGTAGAAGATAATGCTTGAAATCATCCTGGGTGTACTTTTTTTCACCTTTATCGTTGTTGCTCTGGTATTCGTTATTCTCGGTGCGAAGTCAAAACTCGTTGCTGAAGGTAACGTTGATATTTTGATCAATGACGAAAAGACTATTCATGTTCCCATCGGCTCCAAGCTACTGACGGCACTGGCAGATAACAATCTGTTTGTATCATCGGCCTGTGGTGGCGGTGGTACCTGCGCTCAGTGCAAGGTGAAAGTCAATGAGGGCGGTGGAGATATTCTGCCGACGGAGCTTTCACACATTACAAAGCGTGAAGCGGCTGAAGGTGATCGGCTGGCCTGCCAGGTGACCGTCAAGCAGAACATGAAAATTCATGTGCATGATGAAGTGTTTGGCGTAAAGAAGTGGGTTACCACTGTTCGCTCGAACAACAATGTCGCCACCTTCATCAAGGAATTGGTGTTGGAGTTGCCGAAGGGCGAAAAAGTTGATTTCCGGGCTGGTGGCTACATTCAGATCGAATGTCCTCCTTACATCGCCAAATTTACGGATTTTTCCATTGAGGAAAAGTTTCGTGATGACTGGGATAAATACAACATTTGGCAGTATGAGGCCGTGGTCAAGGAGCCG
>SXQV01000184.1 GCA_005792805.1 Methylococcaceae bacterium
CATGATTTTGATCCGGCGGGATGCTCGATGTCGTCTGGTCCCGTCGACGCCGCATCACCGGAGCGCCGTTTTTCATCGATGAGATTCTTCACAGCAATCATCATGCCCAGGCCGAAAAAAGCGCCCGGGGGCAGAAGGGCCAGCAGCAATCCTTCATGACCTGGAAAGATGTCCAGTACCCAGCCGGCGGCGGTGGGACCGAACAGGTGTTCCGCGCCGCTGAACAATCGGCCTGTCCCGATGATCTCCCTCAGTCCGCCGAGAAGGGCGATGACCAGGGTAAACCCCAGCCCCATGAACAGCCCATCCGCCAAGGCCCGCAGGACGGGCTGGCGGGACGCAAATGCTTCGGCCCGCCCGAGAATGGCGCAATTGGTGACAATCAATGGAATGAATAAGCCCAGCGTGCCGTGGAGTTCATGAAACCAGGCGTTCATGCTCAGATCGATCGCCGTGACGATTGATGCGATCAGGAGCACAAATAAGGGTAAGCGAGCCTCTCGTGCGATCAGGAACCGTAGCCTTGAGATCAGACCATTGGACAGAACCAGCGTGAAGCTTGTCGCCAGTCCCAGCGCCAGCCCATTGATGAAAGAAGTGCTGACCGCTAGCAAGGGGCAAAGACCGAGCAGGGCGACCAGCGCCTGATTCTGCGTCCACAGCCCTTCACGGGCCAGATCGAGACAGGTTTTTTCAGGCGGGTTCATCGGTGCGCTGATCCTGGCTCGGGTAATCTGGAGCCGGTTGTGCGACTGGGGCGAAACACGCTGTCCCGGCGATCCCGAATTACGTCCAGGGCCAGATGCACGGCGCTGACGACGGCGCGGGAGGTGATGGTAGCCCCCGTCAGCTGGTCGAACTCGCCGCCATCGCGTTTTACGGCCCAGCCGGAACCGTCCGGGTTTGTCAGCGAACGCCCGGTGAATTGCCTGATCCAGCCCGATTTCCTGGTTTCAATCAGATCACCCAGCCCCGGAGTTTCGTGGTGTTCCAGTACGCGCACACCGGCCAGAACGCCATCAGGCCGGATTGCCACCAATAGCCTGATTTTTCCGTTATATCCATCGGAGCTCATGACCGGCAGAATGGCAGCGACAGGCTGGCCCTTTTGGCGGGCAAAATAAACCGTTACCGGAGCGGTGTTGCCCAGACGTGCATCCTGAATCTGGAGGGTGTCACTGAGGACATCGTTATCGAAACTTCCCGCAGGCAGCAGGGATACCAGGGTTTGCCGCAGCGTCATCCGCTGGTTTGCGGCAATACGATCAGCAGAAAGCCAATCAATCAGCCCCAGCAGGCCTAATGCGACCAGGGCAAAAACCCCCAGCTGAACCGCTGGCCGGGAGAAATCGAGCGTGTCCTTTATCAACGCGGGTGTCCGTATGCCCGAGGGCGGGTGAAATGGTCGAGCGTGGGGGCGGTGAGATTCATCAGCAGCACGGCGAAGGCAACGCCGTCCGGGTAGCCGCCCCAGGTACGGATAACGTAGATCAGCACGCCGATTCCTGCCGCATAAATCCAGCGTCCACGCGGCGTGGTCGCTGCGCTGACCGGGTCGGTGGCGATAAAAAAGGCGGCGAGCATGGTTGCGCCACTGAAGAGATGGAAGGCGGGGCTTGGGTAACGGGAGGAATCTTCCAGGTAAAAACCGAGGGCACAGGCCGTCAAGCCGGCCAGTACCCCGGCGGAAATCCGCCCATCGATCAGCTTGCGCCTGAGCAGCCAGAGTCCGCCCAGGAGATAACCCAGGTTGACCCACGAGTCACTGTGGCTGGCTGGAACCAAACCGCCGGGGGTGGCGGTGGAGTGACCCATTGCAGGCGGTGTCCTGCTGGCGTCGAGTGGGGTAGCCATGGCTAGCGCATCAGGCCGGTGGCTGTCCATCTCCCCAAAAATAGCGTGCAGGGTTTCGCCCAGGCCGACGGGTTCCGCTGGCCAGTGGGTCATTTCTTGCGGGAATGACACCAGCAAAATGGCATAGCCGACCATCGCCGGATTGAAAGGGTTGCAGCCAAGGCCGCCATATACCTGTTTGCCGAGGAGAATGGCAAAGAGTGTCCCTAGTGTGATTACCCACCACGGTGCCAGACCGGGCACGGAGAGGCCGAGCAGGATCGCCGTCACCATGGCGCTCAGATCATTCAAGCTGGGCCGGGCCGGGCGGCTTCGCAGTTTGAGTGCCATGCTTTCGCCTATCAGGGCGCTGGCGACAGCCAGACTGCATTGAACCAGCACGCCGGGTCCGGATTGCCAGATCAGCGCCAGGAGGCCGGGAACCAATGCGGCGATGACGGCCCACATCACATCCCGGACCTGATGGCCCGCCGTTACCCGGGACGATAGATCATGGGTAAAGCGCCGTTCCACGGGTAACGGGTTATGGGTCATTGTGGGTGGTTTCGCTGGCCAGGGATTCATTCTGCTTTGCACGTTTTTGGCGGGCGCGCTCCAGTGCCTCCTGAATTTTCGGCGAAGCATGGCCGCCAAGACTGGCCTTTCGGCGCTGGGCCGCCAGCTCCCGATCCCGTTGCTCCTGCTCCTTGCGAGCCTGTCTCGCCTCGAATCGCATACGGGCATGCGCCGCGCTGTCCCGTGCCCGCTGTTGTGACAGCGACGCCTGTTTTGCCTGCCGGAATTCGTGAACCAGGGGAATATGGCTGGGACAGACGGCATCGCAGCATCCGCACTCGATGCAATCCAGCAAATGATAGTCGAGCGCCCGTTGCAGTTGTTGGGCGTGAGTATGCCAGTACAGCTGTTGGGGGAGGAGGCTGGCAGGACAAGCCTCGGCGCAGGCACCGCAGCGGATGCAGGGTTGTGGATCGGGGATTGTTGCCGGGCTTCCCGCTCCCGTTACCAGAATGGCGTTCACCGGTTTCGTCACAGGTATGGCATCGCTGTTCACCGTGTAGCCCATCATGGGGCCGCCCACTATCAGGCCGTGTGCCTGACCGGTGTAGCCCCCACACTGTTCGATCAGGAAACCGATCGGCGTGCCCAGGCGGACCTCCAGGTTTTGCGGGGTTTGCACGCCTGCTCCCGTCACCGTGACGATTCGGGAATCCAGAATTTCTCCATGCGCCGCCGCTCGATAGATCGCGGCCACCGTGGCGACATTCTGGCAAATGACGCCGATTGCGGCGGGCAATGCGCCAGAGGGCACTTCGCGCCCGGTCAGGAGCTGGATGAGCTGCCTTTCGCCACCGGCAGGATAGCGGCTGGGCACCTGAATGATCTGGATAAAGTCGAAGTCGCCAGCGCTTTGTGCGGCCTTTAGTGCCTGCCAGGCCAGACGCATGTCGCCTTCGACGGCAATCAGTGTCGTGCGGCAGCCCAGGCACCGCTGCAATAGTGCGGCCCCTTGCAGCACCTCATTGGCGCGTTCGCGCAGGAGCCGATCATCGCAGGCGATGTAGGGCTCGCATTCGGCACCATTCAGAATCAGGGTGTCGATGGCCGTTTTACCCTTCAGCAGTTTGGCGGCGGTTGGAAAGCCCGCACCGCCCAGACCCACGATACCGGCCTCATGCAGCCGGTCCAGGAGACTTTCAGGTGAGCAGTGGGTCGTGTCCAGCGCTGGCAGGGCCGCAATGGATTCATCCAGCCCGTCGGTTTCGATGATGATGCAGCGGCTGCTGATCCCGGCAGGGTGGGCCATGCCGTGATCTTCGATGGCAATGACCCGCCCCGAACTGGAGGCATGAATGGGCGGATCCAATGACTGATTGCCACCGGCAATGACACTGCCGCGCCGGACTAGATCACCGATGCTGACGAGCGCTCTGGCATTTTCACCATTGCGCTGGCGCAAGGGGAATAGCAGTCGGGGTGGCAGGCCGGCGAACCTGATCGGACACTGGTTAGCGAGGGATTTATGTCCCTCCAGTTCCAGTCCACCAGGAAAGCGGCCGGGCAGGGTCGTCATCATGATCCCAACCGTGGGGGTTGTGCGGCAGCATTCATCATGTCGATGCAATCCACCGGGCACACCGGTACACAGAGCTCGCAGCCGGTACATTCAGCCGAGAGTACGGTGTGCATGAATTTGGGTGCGCCGAGAATGGCGTCCACTGGACAGGCTTGCAGACACAGCGCACAACCAATGCAGCGGGGCTCGTCGATGACAGCCACGGCTGGCGGCTTTTCCAGACCAAACGCCGGGTCGAGCGGCTTGGGTTCGCGACCCAGCAGTTCAGCCAAAGCCAGCACGCAAGACTCGCCGCCGGGTGGGCACTGGTTGATATCCGCTTCATCACGTGCAATGGCTTCCGCAAAAGGGCGACAGCCGGGGTAACCGCACTGTCCGCACTGGGTTTGAGGCAGCAGGGCATCAATCTTGTCCGGGAGGGGATCGCCTTCTGTGGCAAGACGTTTCGAGCTGAAACTCAACAGCCACCCGAAACCGGCAAATAGCAGGCTGAGCACGATGATGGCGGCCATGCACCAACCCCTTAGCTTCGGATCATTCCGGCGAATCCCATGAAGGCCACGGACATGAGTCCCGCCGTAATCAGGCCGATGGCACTGCCCCGGAATGGCATGGGTACATCGGCGCCTTCCAGGCGTTCTCTAATGCCGGAAAACAGGACCAGTACCAGTGTGAAGCCCAGTGAAGCGCCAAAGCCAAAGGCGAAAGACTCAAGGAAAGTATGGCTGGCCTGGACATTCAGCAGCGCCACGCCCAGCACGGCAC
>SXQV01000024.1 GCA_005792805.1 Methylococcaceae bacterium
AAGAACAAACAGTGGAATGACATCGAGGAGCGATTGCAATGAGCCAATTTGAACGTGACCTGTTGGAAACGGATCTGACCGATGAGGAAATGGATGAGCTGGAGTCCTTGCTGACCGTTATGGAAGACGAGACTCGCGCCACCATGGATCTTGCGACTCTACAGGGTTTCATGACGGCCCTGGCGATTGGTCCCGGCACGGTACTGCCGTCACAGTGGCTACCCTGGGTTTGGGATATGGAGGAAGGCGAAGTCAAACCGGATTTCGAGACCATCGAAGACGCGCAACAAGCGCTAAATCAGGTCATGCGTTTTTATAATGGCGTTGTTCGCCAGTTCCTGAACGATCCCCAGGGGTTTGAGCCCCTCTATCTCCGGGACGACTGGCATGTGATCGACTGGTGCGAGGGTTTCATTCTTGCCACACAATTTGATGAGCCCGTGTGGCTGGACGCGATCAGCGCGGAGCCCGACCTGTTTACCCCCTTGATCACCCTGCTGGATCTAGCCGAAGACGATGAATTCAATGAGGAGGAGTTTCTGGCAGAACTCTGGCAGTGGACAGAAGCACTGCTGCCGGCGACCCTCGGGATTCATGCCCTCTTCCAATCCCGCCGGACAAAGCAGCCCGGCGGCCTGGTCGAGGATGAGTTCTATTATTCCGGAACGGTGCAGCAACCCTTCCTGCGGGATGGCTCGAAAGTGGGCCGCAACGATCCCTGCCCTTGCGGGAGCGGCAAAAAATTCAAGAAGTGCTGCAATTCGCCTGACCCGACGCTGCATTGACCCGGCACCCATCAAACGGTCACGGCGGCGAGCCATAACCCGCCTTGACCCTTTTCGGCGATAATTCCGGCTTCTTTCCCTTTCCGTTCAACGGTCACCATGCACGAAATCATCAATTGGCTCGTCGATACCATCAGCGTGATGGGGTATCCCGGTATTTTTCTGCTCATGGCCATGGAAAGTTCGGTGATCCCGATTCCGAGCGAGGTGGTCATGCCGCCTGCGGGTTATCTGGTGCAGCAGGGCAAGATGCACATGGGTCTGGTGATTCTGAGCGGCACTCTGGGCAGCCTGGCGGGGGCGTATGCCAACTATTTCGTGGCGCGTTCACTGGGCCGGCCACTGGTCATCAAGTATGGCCGCTATGTCTGGATTACCGAGGAACACTTCAACAAGGTGGAGCATTTCTTTCTCCAGCATGGCGAGATTTCCACCTTCATTGGCCGTCTGCTGCCGGTCATCCGCCACCTGATCTCAATCCCGGCGGGGATCGCACGCATGAACCACTGGCGCTTCAGCCTTTACACCACGGTGGGCGCCGCGCTCTGGGTCAGCATTTTGAGCTGGATCGGCTATTTCATTGGTGCGAAGCAGGAACTGATCGTCGAATACTCACATGAGGCGGTCCTGGCGGTAGTGGCTTTCAGCCTGGTGCTGGCAGGTATTTACACCACCCTGCATCGGCGCAAGCTCCGCCGCCATGAGGAAACCGTTTGACGCTGGCCCGGCGGCGATGAATCGCATCGCCATTCGCGTGAACACGACTGACTTTTCGCTTTGACTGGATTCGCCGAAATCTGGATTTCGGCGAACCTGCTTTACTCCCCACCATGAATCAGACTTACGACGCTGCCTCCATTGAAGTCCTGTCCGGCCTCGACCCGGTACGCAAGCGCCCAGGCATGTATACCGACACCAGCCGGCCCAACCATCTGGCGCAGGAGGTGATCGACAACAGCGTGGATGAAGCCTTGGCCGGTTTTGCCAAAACCATCGATGTGCGCCTGATGACCGATGGCGGGGTTGAGGTTCGCGACGATGGTCGCGGGATGCCGGTGGACATTCATCCCGAGGAAGGTATTTCCGGTGTGGAGGTCATCCTGACCAAGCTGCATGCGGGCGGCAAATTCTCCAACAAGAGCTATGGCTTTTCCGGTGGTCTCCATGGCGTGGGGGTCTCCGTGGTCAATGCCCTGTCCGACCGGCTGGACGTGGAGGTTCGTCGTGACGGCAAGACCTGGGATATCGGGTTCGCGCACGGGGCGAAGGTTCGCGACCTGACCGAATCCGGCACCTGCGCCAAACGCGATACCGGCACCACTGTCCGCTTCTGGCCGGAGGCGCATTATTTCGACTCCCCGCGCATTGCCGTACCACGGCTGAAAGCCCTGCTGCGCGCCAAGGCGGTGTTATGTTCTGGCCTTCGCATCAATCTCACCGATGACCCCACCGGTGAAAGCGAAACCTGGCACTTCGAAAACGGCTTGCCCCAGTACCTGCTGGATCGTATCGGCGATCCGGACTGCCTGCCGGAAGAGCCCTTCATCGGGAGCATCGCCGGCAAACAGGAGGCAGTGGACTGGGCGGTGGTCTGGACGGCGGAGAGCCGCGAGCCGGTCACGGAAAGTTACGTCAACCTGGTGCCCACCGCGCAGGGTGGCACGCATGTTAATGGCCTCAGAACCGGCTTAACCGAGGCGGTGCGAGAGTTCTGCGAGTTCCGCAATCTGTTGCCCCGTGGAGGATCTTGAGCAAGGTCGACTTGCCCGAGCCGTTGTGGCCGATGATGCCGATCTTGGCGCCTTCGAGGAACGACAGCGTGATCCCCTTGAGGACCTCCTTCTGTCCGTAGAACTTTC
>SXQV01000185.1 GCA_005792805.1 Methylococcaceae bacterium
CGCTTTACCGGCCAGCCCGAACACGTCGTGAACTTCTTCTTCTTTATCGCGGAGGAAGTGCGCCAGCTGATGGCCAAACTGGGTTATCGCAAGTTCGAGGAGATGATCGGCCAAACCGACCGGCTCGACATGCGCAAGGCGGTAGCTCACTGGAAAGCCTCAAAAATCGATCTGGGCCGTCTTCTCTACAAACCGGCGCCGGGTCCAGGCGTGTCGATCTACAACACCGAATCGCAGGATCATGGACTGGACAAGGCACTGGATCACCAGCTAATCGCGCAAGCCCAGCCGGCTCTGGAAAATCGCACTCCAGTACAGGTTGAGGTCGATATCCGCAACTTCAACCGGACGGCGGGTGCCATGCTGTCGGGCGAAGTAGCCAAACGCTATGGCCACACCGGCCTTGCGGAAGACACCATCCACATCAAACTCAACGGTACGGCAGGTCAGAGCTTTGGTGCGTTCCTTGCCGCCGGCGTGACCATGGAACTCGCCGGAGAAGGCACCGACTCTGTCGGCACGGGCCTCTCCGGTGGCCGGATTGTCATCTACCCCCCGGCGATCTCTCCCATCGTGGCGGAAGAAAACATTATCGTTGGCAATACCGTGCTCTACGGTGCGATTCAGGGCGAATGCTATCTCCGGGGTGTCGCGGGCGAACGCTTTGCCGTCCGCAATTCCGGCGCTGTTGCGGTTGTGGAAGGCGTAGGCGACCATGGCTGTGAATACATGACCGGCGGCGTTGTCGTCGTCCTCGGCGAGACGGGCCGGAACTTTGCCGCCGGCATGTCGGGTGGCATGGCTTATGTACTGGATGAATCTGGCGACTTCAATCAGCGCTGCAATCTTTCCATGGTTGAGTTACAGCCAGTGCCATCAGAAGCCAGTGCGCTGGAAAAATTCGATCATCAGGGTGGCGATCTCGAAAACCATGGACTGGTCGACATCATGAGGGACATGACCCGCCATGATGAGCAGCGCTTACGCACGCTCATCGAGAAACACCGGCGCTATACGGGTAGCGAAAAAGCCCGGCGTATTCTGGACAACTGGCCGGAATACGCCCCCCGGTTCGTCAAGGTTATGCCGGTCGATTACCGCCTGGCCCTGGAGAAAATGCAAAAGGCCCAGACGCAAGCCGAGGTCAGCCACTAATTCCGCCGGGTCGCCCGCCTCTTCCCGGTGATTCCGCCGGGAGGTGCGCAATCACTCCATGGCGGCGCCACTATCATTCAGCAGTGCCGACGAGCATCTCAACGAGGTTAACAAAGCATGGGTAAACCCACGGGTTTTATGGAAATATCGCGTCAGGACAGACGCTATACCCTGGTCGCTGACCGGGTCCAGAATTACCAGGAATTTGTCATTCCCCTCACCGAGGAAGAACTGGGACGTCAGGGCGCACGCTGCATGGACTGCGGCATTCCTTACTGCCACAACGGCTGTCCGGTCAACAATATCATTCCCGACTGGAATGATCTGGTCTATCAGGGCCATTGGCAGGAAGCGATTGAAGTCCTGCACAGCACGAATAACTTCCCGGAGTTTACGGGCCGCATCTGCCCTGCCCCCTGCGAAGCCGCCTGTACCCTGAATCTCACCGATGAGCCGGTCACAATCAAGTCCATCGAATGCTCCATCGTGGACAAGGCCTGGGAGATGGGCTGGATACAACCGCAAATCGCCAGACACAAAACCGGCAGACGGGTGGCCGTGGTAGGGTCGGGGCCAGCCGGACTGGCCACCGCCCAGCAGCTGGCGCGCGCGGGTCACGAGGTCGTGGTGTTCGAGAAGAATGACCGGATTGGTGGTCTGCTCCGCTACGGTATTCCTGACTTCAAGATGGAAAAGCATCACATTGACCACCGGATTGCCCAGATGCAGGCCGAAGGCGTTGTTTTCCGCCCCAACTGGCATATTGGCAAGGACATTCCCGCCCAGCAGCTACTCCAGGATTTTGATGCGGTCGTCCTGGCCGGTGGTTCCGAGCATCCTCGTGATCTTGCCGTTGCTGGACGCGAACTACCGGGCGTTCACTTCGCCATGGAGTTTTTACCGCAACAGAACAAGCGTGTAGCCGGTGACACCATCCCGGAAGACATCAGCCTGCTGGCGGCCGGGAAGGATGTGATTGTCATTGGTGGCGGCGATACCGGTTCGGACTGCATAGGCACCTCCAAACGCCATGGTGCGGCCTCCATCACCCAGCTGGAGATCATGCCCAGGCCGCCGGAAAAGGAAAACAAGTCGCTGACCTGGCCCAACTGGCCCAACAAACTCCGCACCTCCAGCTCGCACGAGGAAGGCTGCGAGCGCATGTGGAGTGTCGACACCGTGTCATTTGAAGGACACAACGGGAAAGTGACACAAATCAACTGCGTCAAACTGGAATGGAAACAGGAAGGGGGCCGCTGGAACATGAGCCGCATTCCCGGCAGCGAGTTCAGCCTGAAAGCCGATCTGGTGTTACTGGCCATGGGCTTCGTTCATCCGGTTCGTGCAGGCCTGCTGGAAGACCTGGGCGTTGAGATGGATGAGCGCCGCAACGTGAAAGCCAATACCGCCGACTACCGCACCTCGGTGGACAAGGTATTTACCGCCGGGGATATGCGCCGGGGTCAATCGCTGGTCGTCTGGGCCATTCGCGAGGGCCGCCAGTGTGCTCGCGCTGTTGACGAATTTCTGATGGGGTCCAGCGAACTTCCTCGCTGATTCTGCTGACAGCATCCGCCAGGGAGGGCGGGCTGACTTTTCGGGTGACCGGATTCACATCACCCGCCGCCGTTCACCTGTTCGCGCCCGCAAACCCGGCCTTACGGCCTCTGCGTCTCTGCCCAATCGCCTCTCCCTTCAATGACGATGACGGAGCCAGCTACGGTTCTGTTACCGGCGGACAAGCCCAGAAAGCCCATATCTTGTATCAATAAAAATAATAAACACAAGATATAGCCTGTTGGATATAATCCACCGAGAATTCAGCCCCCGGGCTGTCACCCACCGATCATTGCCATCAGGAGAGCGGACCATGTTGAACTGGGAAGACCCACTGCACGGATTAACCACAAAAGCGCCAGGGGCTGCTCCGCCGTTCATGCCGCCCGCAGCAATCAGTCTGGCACCTCCGGAACTGGCTTCAGCGATGACCCACCCCCCTGAAACCAGGCAGGAAACCTCCCCTCATCAAGGAGCGACCGGGCTCGAAAACATCGAGATTGGTGCCAGACGCATTCAGGTGGATGACAAAAAAATCATCAACTGCCGTGCGGACCTCAACCAGCTC
>SXQV01000025.1 GCA_005792805.1 Methylococcaceae bacterium
CATGATCAAACTCTTCAGTTTAATCTCGACCCTCGATAAACGAGGCTCAATTTTTTTCGAGTTCCACTTCACTTGCGTGAGGCTCCCTCGCTGTTCGGTCTACTCGCCCGAATTGACTTGTGCGCCCACACCATTGCTTGATCTGATTTTTAAAGAGCTCGACAGCCGCCTCAGGCTCCGTCGTTAAGAGCGGGCATTCTACCGGAATTTCCCATTCCGTCAACCCCCCTCGCTGCGCTGGCCTTCCCCGCCAACCCACCCCCCAATCAGCACCAAGGCCGTGAGGAGCCGCGAATTGTAGAAGAGTGAATTGGAAAGGTCAAGCAATTAGTTTGACCTTCGCAAACTTTCGCTTTCCCACCTGCAGCACATGGGAGTCACCCGACTTCAGCACGAGCTTCTGCTCCTCTACCTTCTCACCGTCGACCTTGACCCCACCCTGCTGAACCATCCTGTTGGCTTCCGAGGTGCTCGCTGTCAACCCAAGATCCCTAAGCAGATTACTCAAAGGATACCCATCTGGCGGGGCTTTCATCTCTTGCTCTATCAGGTCTTCAGGCATCAAACCCTGCTTGAATCGTGCGTCAAAATTCTCTAGCGCCTTGCACGCGTCTGCCTGGCAGTGGAATCGCGCCACAATTTCTTGAGCAAATCTCACTTTGAAGTCGCGTGGATTGGCACCACCGGAGCATGCTTGCCTCCATTTGGCAATCTCCACCATGGATTCAAAGCTCAGAAGCTCCATGTAGCGCCACATTAGATCATCTGAAATCGACATGAGCTTACCGAACATCTCGTCGGCTGATTCTGCAATACCAACGTAATTCCCCAATGATTTTGACATTTTTTGGACACCGTCCAACCCTTCCAAGATCGGCATAGTCAGCACCACCTGAGGCGCTTGCCCGAAGGCCTCCTGAAGCTGTCGCCCGACTAAAAGATTGAACTTTTGATCCGTCCCACCCAGCTCAACATCAGCCTTCATGGCCACTGAGTCATACCCTTGTATCAACGGATATAAAAATTCATGGATGGCTATGGGTTGCCCACCCTTGTACCGGTTATTGAAATCCTCCCTTTCCAGCATGCGCGCCACGGTGTGTTTAGCCGCGAGACCGATCAGATCGCTAGGGCTCATGGCATTCATCCAACTGCTGTTGAACATCACCAATGTCTTTTCAGGGTGGAGAATCTTGAAAATCTGCTCCTCATACGACTTGGCGTTTTCAATAACTTCATCGCGGCTCAAAGGCCTGCGCGTCACGTTCTTGCCCGTTGGATCGCCGATCATCCCCGTAAAATCACCGATCAGGAACATCGCCTCATGCCCCAACTCTTGAAACTGCTTCATCTTGTTAAGCAGCACGGTGTGCCCAAGATGCAGATCAGGAGCGGTCGGATCAAACCCAGCCTTGATTCGTAGCGGACGCCCCTCCGATAACCGCTTTACAAGGGCCTCCTCAGGGATGACCTCGGCGGCCCCTCTTTTGATGAGCTCCATCGATTCAGTCACAGTTGCAGACATTCAACATTCCTCTATTTTTCTATCTTCGACCCAGCAAACCACGATGCCTCACTGGAGCCACCACTCCGCCACGCGGAACCGGCCAGAAAACTCCCGCACCACCTACCCCGATAAAAACATAAGGCCCGGAACAACCATAGATTGCCGGGCCTTTACGCTAGGACTGCTCCTGGCAGTCTGGCATCAAACAGAAAACGATGAGCCACAACCACAAGTGGTAGCCGCATTTGGATTTCGAATCACAAACTGTGAGCCCGACAATCCATCGGTGTAATCAATTTCGGCTCCACTCAGGTACTGAACGCTCATGGAGTCAACCAATACGGTCACCCCATTCTTGATGACCTGCGTATCATCTTCGTTCACCTCCTCGTCAAAAGTGAAGCCATACTGAAAGCCCGAGCAACCACCCCCGGTCACGTAAACCCGAAGTTTCAGCTCTGGATTATTTTCTTCCGTGATCAACTCGCTGACTTTGTTTGCCGCCGTATCGGTAAAAATGATACTGTCTTCGTTCATGTATTCTCTCCGCTAGTGCTTGGTGGCAGGATTATCATTATCCCGTGTATTTTGGTCAAGAATTCCCCAGAACCACAAAGACGGTCCTAAGCCGGCGGCTCAACAGCATCAAACCTGAATCCATCCAGCCCATTCAGCGCCTGCATAACATTCCGGGCATAGCCATTGAAAGTCTTGGTCTTCACAGCGTTAGCGACCTGTTGCCCTGTTGCGGTGAACTTTCGGTAGCCCAGTGCGTTTGCCTTACCTTCATTTGACTCGCCTACCTGTCCAAGCGCATCTGGAATCAACTGCCACCATTTACTCTTATAGCCAATACGCAAGCCCCGAAGGCTTACCGATTCAATGCAGGACACCTGGGAAGAGAGTAGACCGATATCCACCCATTGCTGGGTAATGTCGATTTCACGGCCATAGCTCCACATTTCCCGTCTGGCAATATCCTCCTCAAACATGAAGCGCCAACCCGACTCGAAGGAAAAAGCGAAGGCAACATATTCAGCAAAAGCTTCCAACTCCCAGACATCCATTTCCCTTAAAAAGCCCAGCGTCCTCCGGGCAACAGCTCCCGGAGCCAGCATTTCAGCCGCCAGGATTTGCGACCAAACATCTCGTTCAAGCTCGCTCTCGGCATCCTGCGCACTAGCGACAAAAAGGCCCAACCAACCATTTTCAGGCCTGCCTATCGATTTTGCATCGACAGCCTGATGGGTCGCCGCAGATCGAAAAATGCCTTCCAGATTCGCCTGTCGTCGACTTTCAACATACTCGACTCTGTCGGCAACCCGCACAGCCAAGCCGGACTCCTCGTCCACCGAAAACACCGCAGCGGACGTCGCTGTGCCCAGGCCTTCAGCCACCATCGCCTTGATGGCCTCCGCCAATGCCTCATCAATGACCACGCCTACCTTTGGCGCTTCAGCTTCAGTGAAAAACAGACTCATCCGATGACCTCAACCCCACCCATGTAAGGCCTCAGCACCTCGGGAACACGTATCCGTCCAGCCTCGTCCTGATAGTTTTCCATGATGGCAATCAATGTCCTGCCTACCGCAAGTCCTGAACCATTCAGTGTGTGCATCAATTCGGGCTTGGCCGTTTCCGGATTACGCCACCGCGCCTTGAGGCGGCGCGCCTGGAAATCGCGAAAATTACTGCAGGAAGAGATTTCCCGGTAAGCCTGCTGTCCCGGCAGCCATACCTCCAGATCGTAGGTTTTTGCCGAAGAAAAACCGGTATCCCCGGCGCACAGCAACATTCGCCTGAAGGGTAAATCCAGCCGTTTCAGAACCTCCTCAGCATGCGCCGTCAAAGCTTCATGAGCCGCTGCTGAATCAGATGGAGCGGTGATCTGCACCAGCTCGACCTTCTCGAACTGATGCTGACGAATCATCCCGCGAGTGTCCTTGCCATAAGACCCCGCCTCACTGCGGAAACAGGGCGTATGACAGACAAGCTTCAAGGGCAGCCGATCCGCTTCCACGATTTCATCGCGGACCAGATTAGTCACCGGCACTTCCGCAGTCGGAATCAGATAGTAAGGCGGCTCACTTTCAATCTTGAACAAGTCAGCTTCAAATTTTGGCAACTGCCCGGTACCACGGAGACTGTCCGCGTTCACCATAAAGGGCACGTAAGTCTCTGTGTAGCCATGCTCAGTCGTATGCAGATCAAGCATAAACTGGGCAAGTGCCCGCTGTAATCGACACAGCGGGCCCTGCAAGGTGACGAAGCGGGCTCCCGCTATTTTTACCGCTGCTTCAAAATCCATATGCCCCAGCCTAATTCCCAACTCAACATGGTCCTTGGGCTCAAAATCAAACTTTCGGGGTTCCGACCAGCGATGCACCTCAAGATTATCGGCCTCGTTTCGCCCGTCCGGCACATCCGCATCCAAAATATTAGGGACACCCAGCAGCAAGTCTTCAAGCGAAGCCTGTATCTCATCCAGTTCGGCTTCCATCTTTTTCAGGTCATCGCCGAACGACTCCATTTCAGCCAGCAGCGGCTGGATGTCTTCCCCCTTGGCCTTGGCCTGCCCAATCAGCTTCGAGCGACTGTTGCGCTCACTTTGCGATGACTGGGTTTTTGCCTGGACTTCACGCCGCCGACCCTCCAGTTCGGAGAAGGCGGCAGTATCCAGACGGAATGAGCGTCTAGCCAACTGCGACTCAACCTGGTCGGGTTCGGAACGAATAAGCCTTGGATCTAACATCGTGCGTCCTTGAATGCTTTGGAAATAAAAAACGAGGTATTGAGTCGTTACCGATACCTAATGAATCAGCTGCTGCATGGCAGCAGGATTGGGCTTCTCGACCGTACCCTTCTCCGTAACGATCACATCGATCAGTTCAGCCGGAGTAACATCAAAAACAGGGTTCCAGGCCGTAATAACGCTGCTCTGCGTCAAGAAGCTGTCTGCGAGCAACTCTTTGCTGTCCCGTTCTTCAATCTCAATGTCATCCCCATGGGCGGTATTCCAGTCGATGGTGGACATCGGCGCGACCACCATGAATCGAACCCCATGATGCCTCGCCGCGACCGCAAGAGCATAAGTGCCGATCTTGTTTGCCGTGTCACCGTTTGCAGCAATGCGATCAGCCCCGACAATCACCCACTGCACCCGCCCCGCCTTCATCAATAAGGTGGCGGCAGAATCGGCAATCAGAGTGGCCGGAATGCGATCTTGATTCAGCTCCCAGACGGTTAAACGCGCCCCCTGCGCCCAAGGACGAGTTTCGGTGGCATAGATAGATTTGGCTGCCTGGCGATAGGCCGTGCGAATCACGCCCAGCGCCGTACCGTAACCCCCAGTAGCGAGTGAGCCGGTATTACAGTGCGTCAGAATTCCCTGCGCGCCCTCAAGATAGGCCGCGCCCAATCCACCCATATGACGATTGGATGAGATATCCGCCTCATGAATGGCGATTGCCTCGGCCAGCAATTGACCCACGGGTTCCTCTGTCGCGGTCAAGATAACCTTACGCATCCGCTCCAGTGCCCAGAACAGATTAACGGCCGTTGGGCGAGAGCCCGCCAGGCACTCCAGATCGCCCTCGATGAGTTCTCTCCAAGAGGCCGGATCCTGCGCGTGGCGCTCCCTGGCCGCAAGAACAACCCCATACGCCGCCGCAATACCAATCGCCGGAGCGCCGCGCACGCGCATGGAACGGATGGCCTCGGCTACTTCACCGGCGGTCTGACAGTTTTCATAAACCAGACTGGCAGGCAGTTTTCTCTGATCAAGCACCCGCAAACCATCATCACCCCACTGCAAGGGACGAACCGTATCCACTGTCAAACTCACAAACTACTCTCTCAGAAAGGTTGCAAAACTGAATAGACAAACACAGGGGCTAACCGAAAGGCCACCGAGCGGCAGCGAATTATTGTATGACGGCTTAAAACAGCGAACAAACCGTCAAGTTCCCCGGCTTGCGATGCCCTTGCCGTTACGCATATCTATCCCTGTTGAGCCGGGCCTGCTCCATAAATCAGGATTTGAGATCGCCCAGTCAGCCCAATTACCCGGGTGATGTCACCGAAGAATGGCCGCGACCCACCTTAATCCGTTGCCGCACTGCTTCGTACAGCAAGACACCCGTCGCCACCGACACGTTGAGGCTTTCGACCGGTCCAGCCATCGGAATGCTGACCAGGAAATCACAGCTTTCTCTCGTCAAACGCCGCATCCCTTTCCCCTCGGCACCCATAACCAAAGCCAGTGGCACCGTGAGGTCTGCTTCGTAAACTGTTCGCTGAGCCTCGCCCGCCGCCCCGACCACCCAGATTCCCGCCTCCTTAAGCCAGGCCAGTGCGCGAGCAAGATTGGTCACTCGGTAAACCGGCATGGTTTCAGCGGCTCCGCTGGCAACCTTCGCCACCACGGGGGTAATACCCACCGATTGATCTTTGGTCAGGATCACACCCTGTATGCCAGCCGCATCGGCAGTCCGCAGACAAGCCCCAAAGTTATGAGGATCCTGAATGTGGTCGAGCACGAGAAAAAATGGCACCGCCGCCGGCGCTTCCAGCACCGTGCGCAACGCGTTCTCGCCCAACTCCTCCGGCATGAGAACCTCAACCACCAGTCCCTGATGGATCTGGCCCTCGGCTAACGAATCCAGACGGTTCTTTTGTGCAGCCTGCGCTTTAATGCCCAGCGCATTAAGCCGATCCAGCAACCGGGCCAACCGGCCATCCGTTCTTCCAGTATCGGCCCATGCCGCCAGAACCTTGTCGGGACTGTGCTCAAGAACCGCCTCAACCGCATGCAGTCCGGCAACTCTGCGCCGCGCCTTCATGACTTCCGGCGGCGTCTTTTCTTGGGCGAGGCGGCTTTTGGTTTTTCCGGTTCGGGCGGCTTGACCAGGTCGAGATCAATCTTGCGATCATCAAGATTGACCCGCGCCACGAGAACCTTTACCTCGTCGCCCAAACGATAGGAAACCCCGGTCCTCTCACCCTTAAGGCACAGCCCGGCAGGATCGTAGTGGAAAAAGTCCTTATCCAGACTCGACACATGCACCAGTCCCTCGATGAAGATGTCCTTCAACTCCACGAAAAAGCCGAAGGCCGTCACAGCCGAGATCACACCAGCAAACTCCTCACCCAGCTTGTCCTGCATGTATTCGCATTTCAGCCAGGCAACCACATTGCGCGTGGCCTCATCCGCACGCCGCTCGGTGAATGAGCAGTGCTCACCCAGATGGCTCATGTCGTTGGCACCATAACGGAATGTCGCCTTCTTCTGCCCTTCAATGGCATGTCGAATCGCCCTGTGCACCAGCAAATCCGGGTAGCGGCGAATCGGAGAAGTGAAATGTGTGTACATGTCCAAAGCCAGGCCGAAATGACCTTTCTGCTCTGGACTGTAGACTGCCTGAGACATTGATCTCAGCAGCACGGTCTGAATCAGATGCTCGTCTGGCCGGCCAGCAATTTCATCAATCAACCGGCAGTAATCTTGTGGCTCAGGCTTGTCACCCCCACCGAGGCTAAGGCCCAATCGGCCCAATAGCGTCCGCAGATCCGCCAGCTTTTCAGCTCCAGGCCCCTCATGAATACGCACCAAATGAGGCATCTTGTGACGCTCAAGGAACCGTGCGGCGGCGTTGTTGGCCGCCAGCATGCACTCCTCGATGAGTTTATGGGCGTCATTACGGACCACCGGAACGATCTTCTCGATCTTCTTGCCTTCGCCGAAAATGATTCGCGATTCCTGCGTTTCAAAATCGATCGCCGCACGCCCCTCACGGGCGCGGCGGAATGCCTTGTAAAGCGAATGCAGTTCCTCAAGATGCGGGATCTGTTCACGCCGATTACGGCGCAGCGCCTTATCTCCCGCGAGAATACCCGCCACCTCCGTGTAGGTAAGGCGTGCATGCGAGTTCATCAACCCGGCGAAAAACCGCGACTTCTGCAACGTCCCATCCAGATCGACACTCATTTCGCACACCATGCAGAGCCGATCGGCATGGGGATTCAGCGAACATAAGCCATTGGATAAGACCTCAGGCAGCATCGGGATAACGCGATTGGGGAAATACACGGAGGTACCGCGCTTTTGCGCCTCATCATCCAGCGCGGTTTCGGGCCGGACGTAATAGGACACATCGGCAATCGCGACATAGAGCTTCCAACCCTTGGACGTGCGCTCGCAGTAGACTGCATCATCGAAGTCCCGGGCGTCCTCCCCGTCAATCGTCATCAAGGGCAGATGACGAATATCTTCGCGGCCATCACGGGCCTCATCGGGAATCTCCTCGCCCCAACCGGAAATCTCCCGCTGGACCGGGTCAGGCCAATCGCTGGGCAGATCGTAACTGCGGATAGCCACCTCGATCTCCATCCCAGGCGCCATGTGATCTCCCAACACATGGACAATACTGCCGATCGGATCCCGCTTCTTGCTGGGCTGCTCAATGACCGCCACCACCACAATCTGTCCCGGCTTTGCCCCCCCCAAGGACTCGCTGGGGATGAGAAAATCGTGCGTAATGTACTTGCTATCGGGCACCACGAAGTAAATCCCACGCTCCTCGTGCAAGCGACCAACGATCTGGTGCGTCTTGCGCTCAAGAATCTGAACGACACTGCCTTCGCGTCTTCCGCGACGATCGACACCCCGGACACAGACCAGTGCCCGGTCATCATGCATCAACGCCCGCATTTCCTTGGAAGAAAGATAAAGATCCTCCCCCCCCTCGTCAGGACGCACAAACCCGAATCCGTCCGGATGGGCGATGACCCGCCCCGCAATCAGATCTGTTTGATTGACCACACAATATCGATCACGGCGATTTCTGAGCAGCTGACCATCCCGCTCCATCGCGTTTAGGCGACGGCGTAATGACTCCAGATCTTCCGCCTCGGTAACGGCCAGCAGCTCGGCAACTTCCTCCCCCGCCAAAGGCACACCCTGCCCTGTTAACACCTCAAGAATCAACTCCCGGCTTGGGATTGGCCGAGCGTACTTGCCTGCTTCCCTCTCGGCATAAGGGTCCTTCAATTTCTGCTTTCTGGGTGTTTTGGAAGTCAAGGTAACTTGTTCTCTTTTGAGGTAGGAAGTAGGTGCTGGGACGTTATCGATGCGGGTCTCATCGAAAAAACCGCTCAAAACCCGCCAGACCAAACCAGGTCATTGAAGCGTAATGCCGTTAATCGCAAAGGGTTTCCCGGCAGCGGGCACCCGCTTGGGTTAAAGCTTACGCAAAACCGAACGCATCACAAGCAAAGCGATGACCAGCAAAAGGTTGAATTCTGGGCTATTGACAAGCGAATGTCGAATCTTCAGAATGCGCGTTCTCCTAGCCGCAGCCAGCAAAGCGGCACCTCAATGCCGAGGTGGTGAAATTGGTAGACACGCATGTTTCAGGTACATGTGAGGCGACTCGTGGAGGTTCAAGTCCTCTCCTCGGCACCATAAGTAAGGCGTTTCCCCTTACAAACCAACCACTTCGTTAGCCCTGCACCAGGGACAGATCAAAGACCCGATTACTTTGGTCGGTTACCTTGATCTCAAAAATCGCCTGCTGATACCACCCGAAATCACTTCGGGATCTGCCTCTTCCTGCACCGTTTTCCAAAGCGCATCCGGGATCAGCAACCCGGATTTCCCATCCTCTTTCGTCGCTCTCTTCACACCCGCAGCAAGCGGGAGGCCCAATCATGGACAAAATGGAGCCACTCTTCGGCTCACCCGAAGCCCATGCTCAAGCAATCAAGCGGCTTCGTGAATACCAAAAGATTGAAAACCTGTCCTGTACCCGCCCGGACACCCCAGAACAAAACCCGTAGACATGATGGATGACCTGCCCACACTGACGAACGTGGGTTATGTTGATGTGAGGAGAACCCTTTATCAACACAGAGCCACTATTCAGGAGACAGGTCATGGGTCATTTTAACGACATTTATGTGGGATTGG
>SXQV01000186.1 GCA_005792805.1 Methylococcaceae bacterium
CCATGAAGGGATGCGCTCGCAGTCAGCCGGGGCCAAACAAATCCGCGATTCCATGGTCAGCCTGACCGACAGCGTGCGCGTCTCGGCCCAGGCCCTGGATGAAACCACCTCGGCTACCCATCGCCTGGAGGGGGCCATCGAGGAACTTCGGGGTGAAATATCGAGCTTTCGGTTACGGTAATCAGGCAATAAATCAGCCGGTTTAGCCTGTGAGCATGAGGTAGAGTGGTCGAGCAGGGACGATGATTGTCAGATCGGGAGAGGTGATTCGTGTTTAACGTGGTATTGCTTGAGCCGGAGATACCCCCCAACACCGGCAACGTCATCCGGCTCTGCGCCAATACCGGTGCGCAATTACATCTGGTTCATCCGCTGGGTTTCAGTTTGGAGGATGCCCGGCTCCGGCGGGCCGGTCTTGATTACCATGAGTATGCAGACATTAAGCAGCATCAGAATTTCGAGGTTTTCCGGAATTCAGTGAAGCCGCGCCGAATCCATGCGTTCTCCACCAAGGGATCAAGACCCTATGCCGATGTGGCTTTCAGTCCGGGGGATGCGCTGGTTTTTGGGCCAGAAACACGGGGGCTTTCGCTGGACTTCCTGGAGGCACTGCCTGAAGAGCAGCGCCTCTATATCCCCATGATGCCGGGAAACCGGAGTCTGAATCTTTCAAACGCGGTGGCATTGGTGCTGTTTGAAGCCTGGAGACAGAACGGGTTTAATGGCGCCTCGCGTTAATCCCCGGAGAGTCAAGTCGATGATGGTTGAGTCGTGTCTGTAACTTTTAGTCGCAAGGCCGGAGCAGACCACTCCCGGCTTTGATTGCAGCCAAAACGGGATTTCTTAGGAGACTTTCCTTGATGCCGGTGTTACCAGAGTGAGATGCACCTTGGCGATTTCGTTTAGAAGGTTTTTGGCGTCGGCTTTCTGATCTGAACTCCCCGCCCGCTGTACTTCCTGGAGAAGGGCTCTCGCAGCCGACTTCTCGTTCTGCTCAATCAGCATTCGGGCCTGTGCCAGTTTTGTTTCGAAATCAGCCGCTTCGTTTCTGGTTTCCCCGTTCGCATCGTCAAGAATTTTGGCACGGTCGCCGTTGAGTGTTGTGGTATCGGCAGGGTCGATTAAGTCAAGTTCGAAATCCAGTGTGCCAAATTGGATCCTGCTGCTGGCCGAGGCGGGAGATTTTGCGTCCGCCAAGAACAGATCCAGGCGGATGTCGTTCATGTACGAGGCACTAATGCCTTGGGCAGACTCTGCCTGGTCCGGCCTCAATGAGAGTGGTGCCAATGCGGCATCGAGATCCGAGGTATCAAAGGGAATCAGGTTGTCCAGCTTCAAGTCTACCGAGGTCGTGGAATCGCTGTCCGGATCAAAGAGCAGGCTCAGCCCGGACGTATCGAACGCGATCAGGCTGTACTCTTCAGGGGTTGATTCCTGCCCGTTCGCTTCTGCAGCGGCATCAATCTCTTGGGTCAGGGCCATCTCGGCAGGGTGATCGGACGAAGGCTCCGGTTTTTCCTCCGGGTATTGAGCGGCTAGTGCCTGCAGCTCTTCGTTAAAGTGGATGTCAGTTAAATCATCCAGTACGTTTTCATCCTGTGAGCGGGTTGCTTCTTCAATGCGGGTGGATGAGGTCAGCCCGGAAATCAGTTCATCGATTTCTGGAGAGGATATCCCCATTGCCCCGCTGGAAATGTCCGCTTCATCGTTCAGGTTCAGGCCGGGATCAGTTTTGATGCCGATCGATTTGGCGCTGTCTAGAGGGTGTGACTGGTCGCTATTGGGTTGAGAAATGGCGGCTTCTTTGGATTGTTCTTCCAGGGCGAGGAGCTCCGACGTGAAATCAGTGTCATCGGGATCGAGGGCTTCTGCCGTTGGTTCCACGGTGGCGGTTTTTTTGGAAAACCGGATAGCTTCGGCGATAGGTGCCGTCAGGGTTTCACTTCGTATGATTTCTGGCGGCGGGTCTATGCGGGCTGGAGTCAGGAAGAGCTCAGGCCGCAACGATTGGATCGGTGCCCAGAAGGGGGCTTCGAGGTCAGGTATTTCAGACTGTAACTCAAACAAGTACTCGCCGAGCGCATCGCTTTTGTTGGCGAAATGGAGAACTTCGAAGAGCTTCTGTTTCAGATCATCCCGATCTGGCTCGTTCTTGATCGTTTCACGCATCAACGCTTCGGCTTGAGCATACCGGCCATAGTGCAGGTAGACGTCGGTTTCCCAAAGTGGGTCGAGGAGATCTGTGGCAGTAATGGAACTGGCTGGGAGCTCTCCGGCGGCGGAGAGCTTTGCAGCATTGATTGGAATCGCTGCCGGGGAGATCGGAGTGGACTGATTTATGTCCAGGGTATCAATCTGTTCGTTGCCCGATTCGTCTCCTTTGCGTTGGCGCCGGTACAGCCAGGCGGCCAGACCCAGGAGTGTCAGTGCACTGCTGGCCAGCCAGAAACCGGGTGACATGAACGCTTCAGTGGGGGGGGATTCTGCGGATTGAGTGGTAGACGGCGAGACTGGCGGTGCCTTGCTGATTTGGGAGGGAGGCGAATCCTGCGCCGGGGCGGTCGGTTTTATTGTCCCCTCGGCAACGGGCAAGGCGGCGGTTTGGGGCGGCTGACGGGTATCGGTGGGGGGGCTGGTGGTTTGTGGAGTCGGCTCAGCCGGTTGTGAGACTTCTTGAGTTGCCGGTGCTATTGCTTCTTCTTCATGGCTAAGCAGTGTGGCCAATTCGGCATTCTTTAACGTCAGCATCCGCTGAACTTCTTCAAGCCGCTGCTCCATTTGCGACAACTGCTCGCGTAATTCTTCATTCTCCTTTTTGAGCGCCGTGGGGACACGAGAGGAGACATCTGCCACCGCGCTGACAGAGCCGGTCCTTGCCATTGGACTCCCGGCGATCATTTCGGTGGGGATTTCGCTTTCCAAAGATCGCGGTTTATGGCTGAGCGCCTCAGGGGCTGCACCGGCTTGAGCGGGATCGATCTGCGATAGGAACGCCTCTGTGGGTACGCGCAGGATGCTACCGGCCCTGAGGCTGTTCATGCTCCTGTTGAATGCGCGAGGGTTGGCCAGATAGAGTCCTGCTGCCATCTGCCCGCGTGTGACCGAGCCGGGACGGTCGATCCGGCCGGCAATATCGATCAGCCTTTCCCGCCGCCGCACCGGGCCATAAGTCTCGCCGGTAAGTTCTATTGGTGCCCTGGAAATGGCTGGGGCTGGATCACGAGTTTCCGGTTCAGGGGAATATCTGGGGGATTGGTTGCGCTGATCAAACCGGTCTGAAGCGGGGTAAATTACCCGATCCCAACCTTGACTGCTTGGTGGTGGCTCATCATAGGAAGCCGATTCCCCTGTTGAAGACGATGACTTCGATAGTCCCCCCGAGGGATCTAGCAGGAGTGTGAACTCTCTGAGTACTGTGCCTTGCGGTGATTCAACCTCGACCAGGAAGTCCAGAAAAGTCTCCTGGATAACGCCGGTGGAACTGACCTGAATCAGGTATCGCCCGTCAGGCGTTGTGACAGGCTGGAACTGAAGTTGTGTGAGCGCGTGAAGACGCTCCACGCCGGCCTTTGCAAAGGCTTCGGGACTGGCCAAGCGTATTTCAACATGGCTGAGCTTATCGCCGCCCGATAGCACCAAGGGAATTTCGGCGCTTAGTGGCTGGTTCAGCGAGGAATGGGATCGAATGTCTCCAATACCCAAGGCACCGGCACCAAATGGCGCCAAGAGGCCAATGAGTGCAAGCGCTTTGGAGAGTTCAGACATGCCGTCCCATCAGGTAAACCAGACCTCTGGATAAAAGCCCATTGAGTTAGGGCGGCCAGTCATGCGTTCCATCCACGTCAATACAGGTTCCGTTTCAGGGGATGCCGCCGAGCACCATGTTGGGGCGCTTGCGATTGTAGGCACACATCCAATCAGTTATCAATGGCGTAACCGCAAAACCTTCAAAACCGCCACGATAAGGCGCGTCCCGCTTGAGCGTAATGTTAGACCCCGCAACACACACAAACAGCCAGCTTAGACCCTATCACGCCAGTAATCCGGGCGACGACGATGTGGTGCAACAACCAAAACCTCAATGTCCATACCTGTTTGCCGATAAAGGATATCTTGATTACCCATAAGCCTCAGCCAACTTGAGCAATCTCCCTGGCATAGGCGGTGTGTGGGCAGCGGCGTAGAGAAATCTGGGCATCATGGCCTCCAAGTCGAACCTGCGATTGAAGCGGTAACAAAATTCGGCCAGA
>SXQV01000187.1 GCA_005792805.1 Methylococcaceae bacterium
TGGTGGAACGCTGGACCTGACCGATCAGTGAGTTGAGGTAATTCACCATCTGCCCCAGGGCGTTGATCAGCTTGCTGGTTTCATCACTGCCCTCGGCTGACAGCGTAGCCGAGAGGTCGCCGGCGGCTACCCGCTCGGCTGCTTCCACCGCCGTTTGTATGGGACGCGAGATGGAACGGGCCACCATCAGGGCAATCAGCAATGTGGGTAACAGGAGCACCGCCATAAAGCCCAGCATCACCGACCTTTGCTCGCTGACCATAGCCATGGCTTCGTCAGTTTCTTGCTGCACACTGACTCCCCACCGGAACGACGGTACATAAATCCAGGAGGCCATCACCTGTTTCTTGAGAAGGTTGGTGACTTCACCCACGCCCTGGTCGCCGCTCATCGCGTTTTGTATGCCGGTACCGTAATCGGCACCGGGTTTGACGCTGAGTTTGAACATGGCTTCCGGGTGGCCGCGCAACGGAGCGGCGACGTAGATCTCACCATTACGCAGCGCTCCTGTGACGATATGTCCGGTTCGACCCAGGCCGGCGTAGTCGGTCACGATTTCATGGACTTCCCTGGTATTGATCCGGAGGATCACCAGCCCGGCCTGATGTCCGTCCTGCTGAATGATGGGAGCGGCGGCGAAGCCCATGGGTAAATCCGTACCCGGGTAAAGGGCGAAATCCGACAGGTCGGGTTCCAGCAGGGTCATCGTGCGTTTGACCAGAGTGGCCAGGGGTGTGTTGTGTTGTGGGCCGGTCAGAATGTTGTCGCCCAAATCCAGCGTCTTTGCTGATTGAAACAGCACGTTGCCACGGGGGCTGACCACGATAGTGTCAGTAAATCCGAGGCTGGGTGCGAGATAGTTGGCTAGATACTGGATCTTGTTTTCCGCCTCGGACCGCTCCGCCGCAGTACTTCTCGCGTTTTGCAGGACCAGCGTGGCATCCGCCAGCCGCGCGAGGCGGCCGAGTACGCTGGCACCCCTGGATCGCTCGTAGGCGTAGAGCTCAAGCGAGTTCGCCTTATCCTTGGCGATCATGGTCAGTTTCTGTAAGGTTTTTTCTTCAATGTTCCGGCTTGATAGTCCGTCGATGATGAATGTAGAAATCAGCAGCGGAACCAGAACCAGTATTCCGAACCAGAAGATCAGCCGATGGGCCAGGCGGGTATTCCGTGTGCCAAACCGTTTGCGTATGTTCATGGCTGGCCCGGTTTAGCGTTGGAGAATCGGTTGGTCCAGCTGTGGTTCCAGCTCACATAAAGAGTTTCCAGGAAGGTATCCCAGTCCATGACCGAGCGTGAACTTGGATAAGGTACCGGGCGGATGGGATAGTCTGCCGACCAGACAATGTTGATGCTCCCGTCTTCACTGATTTTGCCCATATTGAAAGATCGCCAGGTGTGCCGGGTGACCGGATCGATCGTCACAATCCCTTCTGGAGCATTGTAACTAAGCCCCATAAGGGCCTGGTTCACATCTTCGGCCTCAACGCTTTCGGCTCGTTCGACTCCTCGCGCCCAGAGCTTGGCGCTGAAATAGGCGGTTTCCATGACATCGCTGACTACCCGGGTAGCGCCATAACGGTTACGGAAAGCCTGTACGAATAGTTTGTTCTCCGGGCGATTGATCGTCTGGAAATAATTCCAGGCCGAATAATGGCCCGCGATGTCGGCTCGGGGAATCTGTTGCACTTCCGTTTCACTGATGGCAAATGAAATGACCGGAGCCTGTTTCGGAGTGAGTCCCGCTTCCTTGAGCGCATGGTAAAACGGTGCGTTTGAATCGCCGACGACCGTGCTCAGGATTACGTCAGGGTGCGTGGCGCGGATTTGTTCGATGGCACTGGCGGGATCAGTGCCGCCGAAAGGGAGGTAAGTTTCCCCGATCACTTCACCGCCAAGGGCTTTGAGCTGATCCGCAATAATGGCGTTGACGGCATGCGGCCAGATATAGTCCGAACCAATCAGGAAGAAGCGCTTGCCGAGGTGCTCAAAGCTCCAGTTTACAGCGGGTAGTATTTGCTGGTTAGGTGCGGCACCGGTGTAGATGATATTGGGCGATTTCTCCAGGCCCTCATAAGCCATGGGATAGATGAGCAGGCTGCCATGACGTTCGATGATGGGTTTGAGGGTCTTCCGGCAGGCCGAAGTCCAGCAGCCGATGACGGCGGAGACCTTTTCTTCGGCCAGTAACCGTTCCAGCTGGCGAACCATCATGTCGGGGTCGGACGCCGTATCCGACACAACCGCTTCCACTTTCCGCCCAAGGACGCCCCCGGCGGCGTTGATCTCTTCGATGGCCAGCAGTTCTGCTTCTGCCATTGGCTTTTCACTGATAGCCATGGGGCCGGTCAGTGCGTGGAGTATGCCCAGGCGGACCACATTGCGGCTCACCTGCTGGTCCCAGAGCCAGCCTGCAAGGCTGCCCGCCAGCAGCAGCGCGAGTGCCAGCCAGCCGAGTCTCCGCCAGTCCCGGCGGCTTGATTCCGGCGGCAGCGGTGTCCCGGCGGTCTTCATTTCAGACGGCCTCGGCGACGGTAGGGACGATGTCGAAGAGTTTGCTGAAACCGCTGATTTCAAAGACATCCTTGAGTGTCGAATTCAGGCCGCAGAGTTTTACCTTGCCCTGAACCGGTTCGAGTTTCTTGGCAATCAGCAGGATGACTCGAAGCCCGGCACTGCTGATGAAATTGACGGCAGAAAAATCAAGCACCAGTTTTTTTTCTCCGCCGTCAATCCAGGCCAGACATTGCTGCTCAAGATCCTTGGCGCTGTTAGCGTCGATGCGGCCATCCAGGGTAACGATCAGGGAGTCCTGATTTTTTGAGGAGGAAATTGCAAGCATGGGGTAGGTTCCAGTGGTGGTTTAAGGTATTCGGCAGAGTCAGCCATTTGACGGTCTCCGCCGCATTCTAAACGAGTTGGCTGAGCTTTCCCTTACGGTGGTGCTCAATTCGGAGTGATGCGTCTAGTCCAGTACGGGCAGGAAAGTGGTGTTGTCAGCATCCGTGGCCCAGAGGTCGCCGGTTTCCAGGTCAAACCACCAGCCATGCAGGCTCAGCGTGCCCTCGGTCATGCGGGATTTGATCCAGGGATAAGTGGCCAGGTTGGCCAGCGAGCCACGAATGGCGGCACGCTCGGCAAGATGCTGATGCTGGCAAAGCGTGCCCATGTCCACCTCGTTGACTTCCATGTCTCCGGACGGGGGAATCTCCTTGCCGCCCGGATTGAGGATGTACCGGAAACAGGCATCCAGCGCCATCGATACCCAGCTGCCGACAAAATCGCGCTCCAGCCGCTTGCCGGAGAGTGTCGCCAGCAGCGCCTTGATGCCGCCGCAATAGGCGTGTCCCAGCACCACAATATGATTGACCCCAAGATCCCGCACAGCGTATTCGATCGCTGCTCGCGCCCCGTCATGGCTGCCTTCCAGCTTGTAAGGGGGAACCAGATTGGCGACATTGCGCACCACAAACAAATCCCCCGGTGCCGCGCCGGTCAGTATCGCGGGGTCGACGCGGGAGTCGCTGCAAGCGATCAGCAGCACCTTCGGTTTTTGTCCCTGCTCCGTCAGCTCCCTCATCCGTTCCGGATTTTGCTGATAGAAGCGTTCCTGAAACCCCTTGATGCCAGCGAGCAAGTGTTCAAGTACATCGTCGTGCGCGTGGGTCATGGCGGTATATCCTGTGGTTTATTCGGTTGTTATGGCCGCATTCAAAAACGGAATGGCCGTGGCTCCTGCCGGTTCGTTCGCCTTTGCCGCCAGCGGCGTTAGGCGGCAGTTTTATCCGGTCAGGCGGAAATTCTAACCCAGTCGGCAGAGCGAAAAAGCTTGGATGCGATGGCAAATGCAGGGTTGCTTCCATACCACCGCCTCGTTGCAAGCCCGTGCCCGATCCGGCCAGGCACATAGGGGGCAATCCAGCACCGCGATTGTTGATGGATGCAGACAGACAAGCGCCAACGTCGGATTACGGTCCAGGGCGAACGGAAGAATCCTTAACAGGGCATTGGGAAGCGACGGGTTTAGCTTAATTTTCGCGCAAATGTCATGCAACGTTCACCGCGTCTTCATTGAACGGCGCTGGTTGCGGCCGCTTCTGGGTTATTTGGTGGCAGGTATGCGATGATTCGGGCCGTAGCCCATTTCCCCGAAATCCTCACAGTCCAATGGTGCGACTGGGCGCTACACTCAGGGGTCTCAAGTCCAGTAAATCAAGTGAAAGCATGAGCGTATCCGAGGCGGAAAATTCCGGCCAACTGCATCTGGAGTTGCCAGCGGAGCAGGACAGTCTTGTCGTGCTGGCCGAGGCGGTTGAAGTGTTGGCTGAGTCCAGGTCATGGCCTGCCGAAGCCAGGTTTCATGTCGATCTGGTGCTTGAGGAGCTTGCCCAGAATATCGTTTCTTACGGTTATCCTGATGGCCGGCCGGGTCAGTTCGAGGTTGACATTCAGCAGCAGGGTAATCAGTTGCTCATCGCGATTGAAGATGATGGCATTGCGTTTGATCCCTTCAGTCTGGCGACGCCGGATCTTGATCTGTCTCTGGAGGAACGGTCCATTGGCGGGTTGGGTGTTCACTTCACCCGCACACTGATGAATACCTATGGTTATCAGCGTGTCGATGGTCATAACCGCGTGGAGTTGACGAAATCCCTGACGGCACAAGCGGCTGATTGATCCTGCCATGCAACATCTTCTCTTTCGGCTGGGTAGCGAGATCTTTGCCATACCGGCCGACGACATTGATGCCGTGCTACCCGTGCCCGGGCTAGAGCATCTGGCCCAGGCGCCACCCCATTTTGTGGGACTGTTGCGCTACCACGGTCAGCTCGTCCCGGTTCTCGATGCTAACGTCTTGCAGGGTCAAGCTCCCTGTCGTCGGGTAATCAGTTCCCGGATCATTCTGGTCAGATCCGCCGAGGATTCCGCACTGGGATTGCTGGTGGAGCAGGCATTGGAGATGATGGATTTGCGCGGTCCCCAGTCCCTGCCGGCGGAGCTGCTGGCAAAAGAACAGGATTGGCTGACTCCGGAGATTTTCGATACCAGGCTTGGTCTGGTGCAGTCAATTCGGTGGCAGGCGTTGCTGACCCCTGAGTTGCAGGCTCTCGTGGGGCAAGGTGACTGAATTCACCCTGAGTTTTCAGGCCGAGCTCGCGGCGTGGCTGGCATCCGGCTATGGACTGGATCTCGGTGTATTCGGTCAGGGGGCGATGGCCGAAGCGCTTGGGGTTCGTTGCCGGGCCATCCATCTGGACACGCCGGAAACCTATGCCGCCCGCTGGCGTGAGGACGCCGGGGAGCGCGAAGCGTTGCTGGATGAGCTGGTCGTCGGTGAAACCTGGTTTTTCAGGGAGTGGTCGGCGTTTCAAATGCTCGGCGCGTGGCTTGCCGCCCAGGGCACACGGTTTTCTGCGGTATCGCCGCTGCGCGTTCTGGCCCTGCCGTGTGCCACGGGGGAAGAAGCGTGGTCGATTGCCGCTATTGCCCGTGAAGCGGGGCTGGATTCCCCGGCCATCGTGATTGAGGCGATGGACATCAATCACTCGGCGCTACAGTTTGCCGGGCGTGGCCGCTATTCACAGCGTAGACTCCGAAGCCAGCCGGTATCGCGTTGGGCCCATGTATTGCACCCCATTGAAGGTGACAGGCTGGAGGTCGATGCCAGCCTGCGCGCCATGGTGCGCTTTATCGAGGCCAATGCCATGGATCGCCAATACCTTCTGGGTCGTGGTCCTTATCACGTCATCTTTTGTCGCAACATGCTGATTTACATGAGCAGTGAAGCCAGGTCGCAGGTATGCGATACGCTCGCGGCCTGCCTGGCTCCGGATGGCTTGTTGTTCCTTGGACATGCGGAGCAGGTTCCCGCCGGTCTCGGACTGATAAGAACGGGTATGGAGGGGGCGTTTGCCTGGCGTCTACCGGCGGCGGAGGTTCAGGTGACCAGGCCGGCCGCTCTTTTGCCACGTCTGCGGGAAAGCAGGGGCAGGCCTGCGGCTGTTCCATCTGCACGGACGCTGCGGCGTCGTGCCGCACCTCCGGTCACCCGCCCAACCCTGGCTGCCCCGGCCTTACCCCCACCGGCTTCCCGCCCTGAGCTGGCAGGCGGGCAAACCCGTGCGCGGCTTCCCGGCGTCGATCTGGAAGAGGCTCGACAACTGGCCAATCAGGGCCGTTATCTCGAAGCGTTGCAGGCGCTTGATTCCACCGAGGCGCGTGCCTCTCTGGATCCCGAGGTGCATGGTCTGGCGGGGGTTCTGCTGGGAGCGCTCGACCGTAAAGGCGAGGCCATGACCCGCTTGCGGCGGGCGCTGTATCTTGATCCGGCTCACGCCGAGAGTCTGGCTCATCTGGCATTGCTGATCGAGGAAAGCGGCGATGTCGCAGCGGCGAGCCGCCTTCGCGCCCGGCTGACCGGGCAAAAGGGTGTGACGGGGCTATGACGCAGCCGCCCAAAAGAAGCATGGAACCGCCGTGCTGGAAGACAATCGGCATCCTGGCTGACCGGAGCTGCGAGCAGTTGCAGGAACATGTTCATTGCCGTAACTGCCCTACTTACCGGTTGGCCGGACGGCAGTTGCTGGATCGGCCAATGCCGGATGATTACCGGACGGGATTGACCCAACGGTTAGCGGAAAAACCCCCGGCACGCCAGACTGACACCCTGCGCTTCCTGGTATTTCGCGTGGCCAGTGTCTGGCTGGCACTGCCTTCTTCCTGTTTCGAGCAGACACTCTCACCGGTCCCCATTGTGCGCGTCCCGGCTCGAAGCAACCGGCATTTTCTGGGGCTGGTAAACACGCACGGCGAACTACAGCTGTGTTTCACGCTGGAGCATTTCATTGGCCCCGACCCGGATGAGGTCGCCGTGGTGCAGTCCACCCGTGCGTTCGCCCGGCTGCTGGTCGTCCGCCTGCAGGGTCAACGGTGGGTGTTTTCCGCCGATGAAGTATTGGGCACGATTGAAACCCCCCGTGCCGTGCTGCAAAAATTGCCCGCGAATATTGAGAAATCCAGTCAGCGTCTGATTTCCGCCCTGTTCGACCTAGATGCGCTGCGCATCAAGCTGATAGATGAGGAAAGGCTGGCCGTCTTGTTTCAGGAGGCGCTGTCATGAGCGCACCAGACGCCTTCCTGATGGAGCTGTTCCGCGAGGAGATGGGTGCGCATAGCGCCGTTCTCACCGATGGGCTGCTGACTCTGGAAAAAGATGGCGGATCGCGCGAACGGATAGAGCCGCTGATGCGGGCGGCCCATTCGATCAAGGGCGCGGCGCGGGTGGTCGACCTGTTGCCGGCTGTCCACATTGCCCACGAAATGGAAGATGTGCTGGTCGCCGCAGGTGAAGGGCGTATCAGGCTGGATGCGGCGATGGTGGATACCCTGCTGGCGGCACTGGACTGGATGGTGGGGATGAGCGCCATTGCGGATGACGCGCTGGCGGAGTGGCAGGAGCAGCACGCGGCAGAGGCGGATGAATGGGTCGCCAGAGTGGGTGCCTGTCTGGGCAAAACGCCGGAAATTGCGGCGGCCGGGGTCGCCGCAGTGGCAGCGATGCCCCCGTCAACTCCGGCCCCGGCGGTGATTCAGCGCGAGCCAGACCCGGTGATGCCGGCACCTGCCCCGGCTCCAGACATTGAAGCGGAGGTGACCCATGAGCCCCCTCCGCAGAAAGAACCTGCCGCCGTGGCAGCGCCAGCCCCTGTAGCGAAACCGCCAGCAGGCAGTGAGTCAGCCGAGGCGGCCGACGCACCGGTTCGCATCACCGCCGAGACCCTGAGCCAGATGCTGGCGTTTGCCGCAGACATGTTGCTGGAGGCGCGGCGGATCGAGGCGCTGGCCCGCGATCTCCAGCCGTTGAAGCGGATGCAGCGGCGTTTGCTGGCGCTGGCCCCCATCGATGCTGAGGCGGGCTTGCGTGAGGGACTGGCTGAGCTGGGCGCAGCGGTCGATCATCACGATGCGCAACTGGCCGACATCGCCAGCCGCACCAATTTCCTCTCCGAGCGCTTGCACAATCTGGCCTTGCGCGGGCGGATGCGGCCTTTTTCCGATGGTGTTCAGGGGTTCCCAAGACTGGTGCGGGATGTGGCCCGGCAGCTGGGGAAACAGGTGGATTTTGAAATCATCGGTCAAGGTACGCTGGTGGACCGGGATATTCTCAGTCGTCTGGATGCACCGTTGAATCATCTTCTGCGAAACGCGCTGGATCATGGGCTGGAGACTCCCGAGGAGCGGCTTGCCGCCGGCAAACCTGCCGCCGGGAAATTGCGGCTGGAGGCCCGGCATCGGAGTGGCCGTTTGCTGGTATCGATCAGCGACGATGGGCATGGGGTCGATGCCGGGAAATTGCGGGAAAAAATCGTTCGCAAGGGTCTGATTACGGCGGACATGGCCGAGCGGCTGACGGCATCCGAGCTCTACGATTTCCTGTTTTTGCCGGGGCTCAGTACCCGCGACGCCGTGAGCGAAATCTCGGGGCGCGGGGTGGGTCTGGACGTGGTGCAAACCATGGTTCATGCCTGTGGCGGCTCATTGCAGGTAAGTTCCGAGCGCGGCACGGGCACCCGCTTTGAGCTGGTTTTGCCGGTGACGCGCTCGGTAATCCGGACGCTGCGGGTTGAAGTGGCTGGTCAGGGCTATGCCTTGCCGCTGGCCCGGATAGATCGGGCAGAACGGCGTGAATCCAGCCAGCTGGAGTCACTCAACGGCAACTATTACTTCGCCACGGAACAGGGGAACGTCGCACTGATTTCGGCACGCCGGCTGCTGGGGCTTGAGGAGGCACCGCTGCCGGCGGCCCAGCTTTCGCTGGTGCTGATCAGTTCCGAGGGTCGTCAGTTCGCGCTGGAAGTGGATGTCCTGCACGGGGAATGCGATCTGGTGGTGCGCCCGCTCGATCGCCGTCTGGGTAAAGTGCCCAATCTCAATTCAGTAGCGCTGGATGAACACGGTCAGCCGGTGCTGATTATGGATGTGGATGATCTGGTTCGTTCATCCGACCGGCTTTCCGGTCAGTCCCAGCCGGCCCGGCGGCGGCCAGTGCATTCGGTCAGGCGGCGCACCCGGCGCATTCTGGTGGTGGATGATTCGATCACCGTGCGGGAAGTCGAGCGCAAGCTGCTGGAGAACGGTGGCTATGAGGTGGATGTCGCGGTGGACGGCATGGATGGCTGGAACCAGCTCACCCTGAATTCCTATGATCTGGTCGTGACCGATGTCGATATGCCGCGAATGAACGGCATCGAACTGGTCACGCGCATCAAGGCAGACCCCAGGCTGAATGTCCTTCCCGTCATCATCGTGTCCTACAAGGATCGCGAGGAAGATCGTCTGCGCGGTATGCAGGCGGGTGCTGACTATTACCTCACCAAGAGCAGTTTCCACGATACCGGCCTGATTCAGGCGGTGCGGGATCTGATTGGGGGCGCTGACGACGTATGAAGATCGCCATTGCCCATCAGGACCACGCGACCGTGGAACGGCTGTCACAGCTGATGACGGAACAGCTGGATATCACCATGGTCTGGACGGCAGGCACGGCAGCGGAAGTGCTGTCGAAAAGCGCGTCGAGGCCGGTGGATTTGCTGCTGATGGGGCTCGATCTTCCGGGAGTGCCCGCCGGAGCGCTGACAGCTCGTCTCATGGCCGCGTCGCCATGCAGCATTTTATTGCTGAATCAGGGCTGTGATCCCTGTTTCAATCACGTCTTCGAGGCGCTGGGACAGGGGGCGGCGGATGTCGCCATCCTGCCCCTGCCAGCCCAATGGGCCAGGCCGGAAAGCTGGGATGATCTGTTGAATCGCCTGAATACGCTGCGCACACTGACCGGGCACCGGCCACGACCGTCGAGCCGGGCAGATGAGCCGGTAACAGATCGCCCGGCCTCCCGATTACAGCCGCCGGTTGTGGCTATCGGTTCCTCTACGGGCGGCCCCAGGGCGCTCGCCACGGTGCTGTCCCGTCTGCCGGCAGATTTTCCGGCCACGGTGGTGATTGTCCAGCATCTGGACTTTCACTTTATCGAAGGGCTGGCGGAGTGGCTTAACCAGTGCACGCATTTGCCGGTGAGCGCCTTGACCCGGGAAATGGTGCTGCAACCCGGCAAAGTCTGGCTGGCGGCGCGTCCCGAACATGTCATCATCAATCAGTCCAGAGCCTTGGGCTGGACCACGGAATGGCCAGAACTGATCAGCCGCCCCTCCATTGATGTTTTCTTCAAAAGCCTGGCTCAATACCCGACCATACAGGGCTGCGGCGTCCTTCTGACCGGCATGGGACGTGATGGCGCGGCCGGGCTGCTGGCGCTGCGCGAAGCCGGTTTTTACACCATCGCCCAGGACCAGGCGAGCTGTGTGGTCTATGGGATGCCCAAGGCGGCGGCTGAGCTGGGCGCCGCACAGACCATTCTCCCGCTGGAGGCCATCGGCGATGCGATTGTCGAGCAAATTTCATGGCTGCATGCAGCCGCTCCCGTTTCCTGAAACCCTGCCACGCCAACCGAGGCGCAACATGACTACATCCGTCCCCCCGACTCCAGGCACCAGCCTGGCCGAGCACAAGATTGTCGTTCTGCTGATCGACGACCAGCGCATTATTGGCGAAGCCGTCAAACGCATGCTGCAAAGCGAGACCGACATCGAATATCACTACACCTGCAATCCACTGGACGCCCTGGAGCTGGCTGGCCAGCTCGGGCCGACGGTGATTTTGCAGGATCTGGTCATGCCGGAGATCGACGGCATCACGCTGGTGAAGTCTTTCCGGGCCCATGAGGCGACGGCCCTGGTGCCCATGATCGTGTTGTCCAGCAAGGAAGAGCCCACCACTAAAGCCGAGGCGTTCGCGGCGGGTGCCAATGATTATCTGGTGAAATTGCCGGACCCTGTCGAGCTGATCGCCCGCATCCGTTATCACTCCAGCGCCTACATTGCGCTGCTCCAGCGTAATCAGGCGTTTGCCGCCCTGGAAGAAAGCCAGAAAGCTCTGGCGGCCGAACTCTCCGAAGCCGCTGACTATGTGCGCTCGCTGCTACCGGCCCCGGTACGGCAGCCAGGGATGCAGACCGCCTGGGTCTTTATTCCGTGCAGCTCGCTGGGAGGGGATGCCTTCGGCTATTTCGATATTGATGACGACCACATCGCCATTTTTCTGCTGGATGTCTGCAATCACGGGGTTGGGTCGGCGCTGCTCTCGGTCAGTGCCATGAATGCGCTGATGGGCCGGACACTGGTCGATGTCGATTTCCGCCAGCCGATCGAGGTGATGTCGGCGTTAAACCAGGTCTTTCTGATGGAGAAGCACAACAACCTGTACTTCACCCTCTGGTACGGCGTGATGAAGAAAAGTACCCGCCAGCTGCGCTATTCGAGCGGCGGTCACCCGCCCGCTGTCATGTTTGCCGGCGGGGAGACCGAGCTGCTCCGTTGCCGGGCCATGCCGATCGGGACACTGGAAGGCATGGAGTTTGAGGAAGGGCAGACGCAGATACCCGAAGGGGCCACGCTGTTCGTTTTCAGTGACGGCATTTACGAAATCACCAGGCAGTCCGGTGATGAAGTGGAATTGGACGAATTTGTCGAGATTCTCCGCCAGCCCGAGCAGTCACCGGGCCAGAAAGTCAACGAAGTCCTGGAGACCATGCGCGAGATACAGGGGCGTGCCCACTTCGACGACGATGTCTCGCTGATGGAGTTCAGGCTGTAAGGTTCGGCGACCGCCCAGCCTGTCAGAGTAAGTCATGACCAGCGAGGACAACCCATGACGTTGAAATGGTTTTTGATCTGCGTACCCGCCGCCTTCGCCGCCAGCTGGATGGAGGCTAATCCCATCCTCATTTTCTGCCTGTCGGCCCTGGCATTGATTCCCCTGGCCCAGTTGATGGGAGACGCCACGGAAGACCTGGCCCATTATCTGGGGCCATCGGTCGGAGGCTTGCTGACTGCCACCATGGGCAATATCCCCGACATCATCATCAGCGCTTTTGCGCTGCATCATGGACTGGTGGAGGTGGTCAAGGCGTCCATCACCGGCGCGATCGTCGGTAATCTGTTGCTGGGAGTGGGCCTCACCTGTCTGCTGGGCGGGCTCAGGCACCGTGCCGGACAGTCCTTTGATATCAGATCCAGTCATCTGATGAGCGGATTGCTGCTGCTCTCGACGATTGGCCTCATCATCCCGGCCATCTTCGACTTCAGTACCGCCTCGGAAAATGAAATCAGCCTGGAGATTTCCGCAGTCTTGCTGCTGACCTATCTGGTCAGCGTCTATTTCACGCTCAAAAATCCACAGTCCGAGCTGGAAGTGCCGATGATCTCGGTTGCCGAGGAAGACCAGCGGGACCCGACCCAGCGGAGCGCGGCACAAGCCGCCCGCCTGCTGGGGGTGTCGACCCTGGTGCTGGCCGGGGTGAGTGAGGTATTGACCGATGCCATCGAGCCAGCCGCCGGGATGATGGGCTTCACCCCCATCTTTACCGGTATCTTTCTGTTAGCCCCGCTGGGCGCGGCGGCCGAGGTGATGAATGCGGTTCGCTTTGGCCTGCGCGACAAGATGGATCTGGCCCTAGCTTCGTGCATTGGCTCCAGCTCACAGACGGCGCTGCTGACAGCCCCCATCATGGTCTTTGTGGGCATGGCCATCCATCAGCCAATGGAACTGCTTTTCAGCCAGTTCCAGGTGATCGCCGTCATTCTGGCCGTCGCTGCCGTCAATAACACCCTCAACATTGGCACCGTGCGCTGGATTTCCGGCGTCAAGCTGATTGCGGTCTATCTCATGCTCGGGATCGGCTTTTATTACCAGCCCTGAGAGTCTCAACCCACGGTCTTTCTGAACTGACAACACGGTGAAGCACACATGATCAAGCGATTGAGCGTGATGGTACTGGTGGCCCTGAATGGCTGCGCCAGTTATTCCGGTGCGGGCGACTCGCTGGATAGGGCAGATGACGCCCGCCAGCTGGCCCGCAACGAAGCCGCCAATGACTTTAGCTGTCCCGGCGTCAAGGCCGATCCCGCCGTGCGGCGGGTCAGGGAAAAAGACTGGGAGGACGGTTTGTTCAGCGAATACCTCGTTCATGTCAAAGGCTGTAGTAACGAGGGCAACTATCGGGTGACCTGCCGCGAAGGGGGTTTGTGTTCGATTGCTGAATAGGCGCGTGATACCCCGGCGGTAAAGGGGTCCACCTGTGGGAGCGCCGCCCCCGGCGCGAGCGGGTCAGAACCCCGGCTCCTGCCCGCCCATTGGCACCCCGCTTATTTTCTGTACGGACTGCTGGTATGGAAGGCACGGTAGGCCAAGGGGTTTCCGCATCGCTACAACCGGGCGAGTCGGCAACGCCGGGTTTCCGCTGCGCTTCTACCCGGCCTAAGGGCTACGCGGGGTATCAAAGGTTAAATGGCTAAATGTTAAAAAGCCCGGACAGGCCGAACAGGGAACGAGTTGTTCTTGGCGCTGAGGACCTGGAAGCCTTTAAAGAAGACGGACTGGAACCACGCGTTGTTAGCGTCGTACTCCGAGGAACTCCAGTAGGGGGCATAGCTGAACGCGCCAAGGTTGACGTACATCAAATTCAGCTCGTCCCCCGACGGCAGGAACCAGTCACGGGTTCCGTTAGGGCTCACATAGGTATCAGCCGCCTGCGCCGCATTGCCACAACCGGCCTGGAGCATCGCCGTGGTATTCGCCTGACCCGTACCTACCCCCCCACTTGTGCCGCCGATAGTTTGGCCGTAGCACCCCCACGTAATCCCATGCAGATCCGCAGGTGCGGCTTCCATATAATCAAAGGGGTAGACGCAAATCGTGTCGACAAAGAAGATGAGGCCGCCACCGGGCCCGGTGTCGCCAATTTTGTAAGCGGTGGGGGCCGTGCAAGCGGATGCCGTTGCACTGTCGATGAACAGCGACGCCCCACCA
>SXQV01000188.1 GCA_005792805.1 Methylococcaceae bacterium
ATGGGGTCACACCTTCTGGTTCATGGAAGAGCTGTTCGTAGCGCCGCTGCACTACGGCTTCGTCTTCTTTGGCTGGTTGGCACTGGCAATCGCCGGTGTACTCCTGCAAGTCTTCGCCAGCTTCGGCAACATCATCGGCAAAGATCTTTGCCCCGATATCGCCTGATGCGAAAAGACTAATCCGGGATAACCAGGCCCCCGCCAGTGAAAACTGGCGGGGGTTTTTTATGCTCGCCCGGCGCGAACTCGACTTGATAAAGCCGGTGCATACTCAATGTGCGCCGCCACTAATAAGCGTTCTTGTTCACCAGCCCTTTCATAAGCGTTAGCAGGATGATTCTTAGGTCTAACCAGACCGACCAGTTTTCTATGTAGTAAAGATCATGCTCAATGCGGGCATGCAAATCGGTATCACCGCGCCAGCCATTCACCTGGGCCCAACCAGTGATACCGGCCTTGACCATGTGCTTCTTCATGTAGTCAGGGACTTCATGCTTGAATTGCTCAACAAAAATGGGCCGTTCCGGCCGGGGACCGACGATGGACATCTCGCCGTTCAGCACATTGATGAACTGAGGCAACTCATCCAGACTGGTCTGGCGAATGAAGCGCCCAAATCGGCTGGTCGTTTTTTTCGTTGAACCACCCCATTGAATCCCGCTCGCCTCCGCATCCACTGGCATGGAACGAAATTTCAGCATCATGAATGGCTGATTGTTAAGCCCTACCCGTTCCTGCCGATAAAACACAGGACCGGGCGAACTAAACCTCACGCCAATAGCCAATATCAGCATCAGCGGACTGCACAGAAACAGAATCACCGCCGACAGCAGTTTGTCCTCCAGCAGCTTTATTACCGGATTCATTCCAGTCATGGGCGATGCCGACAAGTCGAGCATGGGGATGCCCAATACATCACTGACCCCATGATTGATGAGCCGATAGGTAAACCAGTCAGGCGAAAGACGAATGGACGCGGCGGTATGACGCAAGCCATGGAGGGCTTTACGGATGGCGTCGGCATCACTCAGCGGCAAGGCGAGCCAGATCTCATCCAGCGGTCGACTGGCCAGCTGCTCCAGACTGGCCTCGTCTGGCTCGGATAAATAATGAGCAATGTGATAACCCGCCCAGCCGGCCTCCCTGAGCCGGGCCAGCAATCTGTCCGCTGTAGGCCCTTGCCCGACAAGGGCCACATGTTTCAGGTTGTAACCCGATCGCCTGAGGAGTCGAAGAATGAAATAAACCACCAGCCGCTCTGTCCAGAGGAGAGCGATCCCAATAACCGCCCATAGCCCAAACCAGACACGCGAATAATCGTCCGAGGCTTTTATGATGAAGAGCCAGAGCAGTAAGCCACCGATCACCCCCAGCCAAGTGGCCGCTACCCGCGCGAGCATCATCGGTAATGCCGCGCCACGCCAGGAGCGGTAGACTTCGCGTGAAAAAACCAGAAAGACAAAGCCCGCACCCGCTATGAGGCTATGATAGCCCGTCAGGTTTTCCGGAAACTGCACCGACGGCAGGTGGATGACTCTTCGCAGATTCAATGCCAGATAACCCGCAAGCCAAATCAGCAGAACATCCATCAAGCGGATGATGAATGGCGTGATCGGCGACGATAGGCGAACGGTTCTACTCATGCGTTATGACTTCAGAGAACGGGCTCGAATGCCCACAGAAAGGCCACTAATTTTCCTGAGAAAAAGCAGCCACTTTATCCCTAATGTGGTCTCGAACGTGCCTGGTAGTCCGCTTGAGTGCGAACAGGGATTTGACGTTCTCGGAGGAGACCCATAGTCCCGCCACATCATCCGACAACCGCTGCCAGTCTTCCATCAGTTCCGCCGCCTGTTCCGGCGATGTCAAACCCGCCGCACTATCGTCGATTTGCCGCAAATGACGATAGGCATTCTCAATGACCTTATCGGAATAATACTGTCGTACCCCGCCGACAAGGTGAATAACGGGAATCAGGATCGCCAGTGCAGCGAGCAGGTGAAACCAGACACGATCGACAAAATCCGCCATCCATAAGGGCATGTATTTGGCCAATGGCGGGAACCCGCTCTGGTAAAAGCGTTTGGCTACGTCGCTCAAAGGGAGGCTCCTATCCATATAGGCCGGAAAAAAATCGGGGTCCGCAAAAAATTGGGGGCGCTGATTACTGATATGGCGTGCCGCCTTCAAAAAAATCCATTGGATGACCGGATGGGTATCGGCTTCCACCAGGAGCGTTACGGTGGACCCCAGAAGATTGATGTCCGTGGCCGGATAAACGCGCTTCAAACTAAGCGCACCCCGAGGTATGACCAGCTTATCCAGAAACGGCAGGTGCTTGGTGTATGCATCGGCCAGCCTGAAATCAAAGATATGGATCTCCGGATCAGCAATCAGTGACTGGATGAGCGGGGAGTCGATACTATCGATGAGAAACATGGCATCGATGCCACCCGCCTTCAGCCGACGGGCGGCTTCCACGTTTGGCAACTCCAGGAAGTTGTTCATGCCTGCAAACGAAAAGCCGTGCAGTTCTATGATTTTCTTGAAGATGTTTTGGGTACTGTTGTCCCGTGTACCCACCGCAATGGTTTTATCGGAAAAATACCGGATCGCATTGTCATCTGCGACCGGCTGGCCACGGTAAAGCAGCCACAGAGGCGAATACTGAATGCTGCCGAGCGACACCACTTTTTGCAGATCATCAATGGCCGGGCCACCCGCCACATAGAAGGTGCTGCTGACGGGGGAACCGTCATCCGTGAGTTTTGACAGGCGATCATTGATGCCCGGAGAATCCACCGGAACAAGCTCGATGCCGTATCGGGCAAAATAATGAGCAAATTTCTCACCCAAAAGCCGATAGGACGACCCCGGCTGCCCCGTCGCCAAATAAACTTTTTTTGGTGGAAATGGATTGATCCAAGTCAGCGCCAACAATACTGCGACAAGCCCGAGGAAAAGGAGCACACGGTTGGCAAACGCGATGCGATGCAAGGCGTCGAGCTCTTCCGTGACATTAGCCTTGATCTCCTGAAAAAGCCCCCTGACAAAATAGGATTTCACCGCTTTTCCGGCATCCCGCTCAATTGCATCAATCCCTGAAATTCGTGAACTGCAACGGCATCTCCAGCTCCGAACTGCGCAGGAGCGCGATCGCCTCCTGCAAATCGTCCCGCTTCTTGCCGGTAATCCGTACCTGATCGCCTTGAATGGAGGCCTGCACTTTCAGCTTGCCATCCTTGATCAGCTTGATGATCTGCTTGGCAAGCGGGGCCTCAATCCCCTGGCGTAGCGTGATGTTCTGCTTGGCCTGCCGGCCCGCGACCTGGGGTGAATCGACCTTGATACAGAGCAGATCGATACCTCGCTTGGCTAGCCGCGGCTGGAGAATGTCGCGCATCTGCTGGAGCTGGAATTCGTTTTCAGCGACCAGCGTGATAACCGACTCTTTCAATTCGTATTGGGCACCGGAACCCTTGAAGTCGAACCGTGTGGCCACCTCGCGGTTGGACTGGTCAACCGAGTTGCTCACCTCATGTTGATCAACTTCCGAAACAATGTCGAATGATGGCATGGTGCTTTTTCCTCTTAAATTTTTCTGGCCCTGCAGATCGCGTCGTAGGCTTTCTGAATTTTCTGGGTTTGTTCGGTGGCCTTCTGCATCCGCTCCGGGGATACCCCCTGAGCTGACAATTTGTCCGGGTGATGCTGGCTGATCAGCTTCCGGTAGGCCCGCTTGATCTCACTATCGGTCGCGGAAGACGTGAGCTTCAGCGTGCCATAGGCTTCGTTCAAGGGGGTTTCACGAGGCCTGGGCGGTTCATATCGCCGCCATTGGTGCTGATAGGTATCGTGTTGTTGCCGATGATGCTGATGTTGCTGGGTACCGGGCCCAAATCCTGAGAACCGCCGCTCGGCCTCCAGTCGCGTCCGAATACCGTAGAACTCGTAACGGGAGAAATGGAGGCGGTCGCAAAGTCGCAGCAACAAGGTTTCCTCGGTTGTCTGCAATGGCCCATCCGCAAGCGCCGCCTCCGTCTGCAACGAAATAAACCGTCGAACAAGCTGAGGATGACCCCGGCATTCAGCTAAAAACTGGCCCGCCACTTCGTCAAAAGGGAACCCTAAACGCTTACCATCATTGTAGAGGCGCATGGCCGTTTTGCGGAGGGAATCGGGTAACATCATCCGGTTCATGATGCGGCGTGCGGCATTGATCTCGGCTTCAGAAATACGGCCATCCGCCTTGGCGATGTGCCCCATGACCTGAAAAGTGGCGCCAAAAAACGCCATCTGCAGCCGCTGGGCCTCATCAGAATCAAAACCGTCACCATCGAGTCTGACCTGATCCAACCCGTGCTCATCGAACTGATGCCCCAGCGCAGCACCGAGCGCGGCACCAATCGGCCCCCCCATCACGAAACCAAAAGCTCCCCCCACCACTTTGCCGAGCCAGCTCACGCCCGTGGCTCCAGAACAGCGGCAAAACCGCCACACAGCCAACCCAAGGTATGCATGAAACCGTCGGCCACCGCCCGGCAGCCATTCGCCTGTCGAAACATTTCGGGAAAGATAAGTTCTGCTAGAGTTGCCATATGGCCCTGAAAATTACATGATTCCCCGTTTTTCATAAAGCCCATGCCATGACAGCCCCGCAAACCCTGCACCAAAGCGATCTGCGCTCCCTTCCTTTCCGCGCCCGAGGCAAGGTGCGGGATATTTACGACATTGACGATGCGCACATGCTGATCGTCACCACCGATCGCATCTCCGCCTTCGACTGTATTCTGCCTGACCCCATTCCGGAGAAAGGCCGCGTACTAACCTCGGTCGCCAATTTCTGGTTCAACCGGCTGGGGCATATCGTACCCAATCAGCTCACAGGTCTGCGGTTGAGCGATGTCATCAAGGATCCAGCCGAATGTGCCCTGCTGGAGGGACGTGCCATCGTAGTAAAAAAACTCAAGGCGCTACCTGTTGAGGCCGTCGTCCGTGGTTACCTGATTGGCTCCGGCTGGAAGGATTATCAGAAAACCGGGGCCGTCTGCGGGATTGTCCTGTCTGCAGGACTGCAACAGGCCCAAAAACTGCCGGAAGCCATTTTCACTCCTTCGACCAAGGCCGAGCTGGGAGCGCATGACGAAAACATCAGCTTCGAACAAAGTGCCGCGCTGATGGGGCCAGATCTGGCGGAACAGGTCCGCCGCGTCAGTTTGGCGCTTTACACGGAAGCGGCCACTTACGCACGGGAACGCGGCATCATCATTGCCGACACCAAGTTCGAATTTGGCCTTGATGCCAATGGTCGTCTGCATCTGATTGACGAGGTACTCACGCCCGACTCCTCCCGCTTCTGGCCAGTCGATGAGTACAAAATCGGCATCAGCCCGCCCAGCTTCGACAAGCAGTTTGTACGCGACTACCTGGAAAGCCTGACCTGGAATAAGCAGCCTCCCGCGCCACACCTCCCCCCCGAGGTCATCACCAAAACCGCCGAGAAATATCGGGAAGCGGAACAAAGACTTACGGGAAACTAACTCAGGCCGACCTCACCTTCCGCGAGTCAAACACCCAGCCACCCGGTTCTGGCCGCCTTCACTCGTCTGATCCGCTCGCAGCGCAACGCCCGACCCAGGGCCACGCCCTGATAGCCCTGCTCCAGCAGTGGCTGGACCGAAACCGAAACCGCCGCCCGGTGGGCGGCCCTCAACCAGTCAGCCTGGGAATAGTCGCGATCCTCGAATCCACTACGCCCCCTGGCGTCAGCCTCGCAGGCCAACAAAAACGGCTCCAGCGCGTCTTTTTGACGGAATGCATCCAGCCGTTGCAGCAAGTCCACCACGGTTCCCGGGCGCAACTCCGCCGCCCGATGGGCATGACCGTGGTACTGCATGACTTTCTCCGCCAACCTGCGGTGAGCATTTGGCACTTTCAGGCGCTCGCAAAGACGCAACAGGGCCGACAGACCGCGTTGCTCATGCCCCCGATGGCTCGGCCAGCGCGTCGGGTCGGTCAAGGCTTTGCCGAGATCATGCGTCAATGCCGCAAATCGCACCACGGGATCAGGCGACAACCGGGCCGCCTGATCCAGCACCATCAGGCTATGAATGCCCGTGTCTATTTCCGGATGATAGACGGGAGGCTGCGGCACACCAAACAGCGCGTCGATCTCGGGAAACAAACGTCCCAGCGCCCCGCAACCTCTCAACACCTCGAAAAACACGCTGGGCGTCGCAGTCTCCAACGCCTTGGAGAGTTCGGCAAAAATTCGTTCGGGCACCAGGGCTTCAACTTCACCGGCCACCACCATGTCATGCATTAGCTGCTGCGTATCCTCTGCCACCAAAAAACCCAGCGGGGCAAAGCGGGCCGCAAAGCGGGCCAGACGCAGGATGCGTACCGGATCTTCAGTGAACGCGGGAGACACATGCCGAAGCCGCCGGGCTTCAAGGTCTGTCAAGCCGCCATAGGGGTCGATCAGCTCCCCCCGCTCATTCTCCGCCATGGCATTGATGGTGAGATCGCGACGCAGCAAATCCTGTTCCAGCGTCACGTCCGGTTCGGCGTGGACGACAAAGCCGTGGTAACCAGGAGCGGTCTTTCGCTCAGTACGGGCTAGCGCGTATTCCTCCCGAGTTTCAGGATGCAGAAAAACCGGAAAGTCCTTGCCCACCGCCTTGTAACCTCTGGCCAGCATGGCCTCGGGCGTTTCGCCCACCACCACCCAGTCACGCTCCTTGATTGGCCGACCCAGCAGGGCATCCCGAACCGCGCCACCTACCAGATAAGCTTTCATGGCTTTTCCATTTGATTGAATCTTGCTGTTAGCATGACCGTCATTTTACCGTGCGGGAAACGAGGCTACGGCTAACGCAACACCATGCTTGAGGAACTGGCACTTTATCTGGGATTCGGCTGTCTCGCCGGCCTGCTCTCCGGTCTGATGGGGATTGGCGGCGGCATCGTCATCGTGCCGTTTCTGGTTTGGCATTTCACACAGCGGGGATTTCCGGATGATTCCGTGATGATCATGGCCGTCGCCACATCACTGGCAACCATTGCCTTCACCTCTATCTCAGCCACCCTGGCCCATCATCGGCGCGGTGCTGTGGACTGGGACTCGGTCAAGCAACTAGCCCCCGCCATTCTGGCTGGCTCGGTGATCGGCTCAGTTATTGCCGACCTGCTACCTGCCCGCGCATTCAAACTGATTTTTGCCGGCTTTCTGCTTTATGCCGCCCTGCGAATGCTATTGAAACCCGTGAGCGCACCGGCCAATGAGGAATTCGCAACTACGCGCCCCTTTGGCTGGGCCGGTACCGCCATCGGGGCGCTGTCGGCCATCCTCGGCATCGGCGGCGGCACCCTGAGCGTGCCGCTGTTAGTCAGATGGGGCTATCCGGTTCACAGCGCCGTCGCCATTTCCTCCGCCTGCGGCTTCCCCATCGCCGTTGCCGGAACCGCCACTTATATCGCGCTGGGCTGGAACAACACCTTACCCGGCGGGAGCCTCGGCTATGTCTACCTGCCCGCCCTGGCCGGCATCATGCTGACCAGCGTCCCGTTTGCCCCGCTGGGTGCCCATCTTGCCCACCGCCTATCCACCCAAAGACTACGGATTCTCTTGGCCATGGTGGTGGGACTGTCAGGTGGGAAACTTCTCTGGCAAGCGATTACCTGAAGCAAGCCTGAACATGACACCTAAACCCCGCATTGAACTGGAATATTGCACGCAATGCCGCTGGCTGCTACGCGCTGCCTGGCTCGCGCAGGAATTGCTCACCACCTTCGAGGAGGACTTGGGTGGCGTCACCCTCATCCCGGGCACCGGCGGTGTCTTTGAAGCTCGGCTGGGCGATCACCTGCTCTGGTCACGCAAAGCAGAAGGGCGCTTTCCCGAAGCCAAGGAACTCAAACAGCGCGTCAGAGACCAGATTGTCCCGGAACGGGATCTGGGACATTCCGATCGTTAGCCCGCATTCTTTATATTCCACACATTGAAATATATGGTATATATCATTTTCGTTCAGGCACTATGTATTCATTCCGTTCACATCTTTGGAGCGAGCTCCCGGTCAGCGACAACCTGACATCGAGGGGGACGGCTATTGACAGGCGTTATTCTGAGTGATGTTTGGACAGACCATATGTTCGAGCCATGAGAACCCGACTTCCCGATTCTTGATCGTAGGGATGGCGGCCCCTTCGTAATATTGTGAGACAGACGAAGAAAAGAGCGTGTTTTGCGTCACCGGACTGATGGCCTTGACCTTGATTACCAGATCCCGCCGCGGATCATCCGCTCCTTGATCCGGAAAATAGGCCTTCGCGTAGCTTGCAAGCGCATACCGGATCTTTGAACGGGCCTTGACGGTAATCGTCGCCTCCTGCACCCAGGGAAAAGCCATGCCATATTGCGGAGGCACGAAGGTATCAAGACTGACACTATAGGGGGGCTTCGAAGTTGGCTGATTGCCTTTAAAGGGATTTGGATTCTCGGGATATAACGTTTCGAGCAGGGAAGATGCCGAAGCAACCTTGTTCGGAATCACGCCAGTGTAAAGCACCTGAAACCCGAGGTTAGACCAGCTTGGGTCATTGGTATTCTGACCTTTTGGATAAAGCTTGTACTGCGTCCAGAATGTTGCCGTCACGAGACACGACCCGTTGTACTTGCCGCTGGTAAAACAAACCGGAATCCAGTTCCCGTTATATAAGAAGCCCTTCGGACCTTTCTTGTCGTTCAATATAGAGGAGACGGTATCCGTATACTCGGGGGGTACGTTGGGGATTGACCGAGTAATGAGCGCCTGCTTCACCTGAGACTTCAGCGGTAGAACCGGACCATAGTCGTTCCAGAGCATGCCGTCGGTACCACTCATAGCGTAAGTCGCTTCATATCCGGGTGGCGGTGGGTCAATCGCTGTCATCAGGATTGTCCAGTTGGTAACGCGCAACCTTGGCTGCGCGATTTCGGCTTCCGTGTTGTAGGAGCTCGGTAGTGCCGTATCGACGAGCGAAGGACCGAAGTAACCACCGCCAAGCCCCTCCATGGTCGAGCCTCTCTCATCCACCATGCTCAGGGTTACGCTGTAGGAATAACGTGACGTGGGTCCAGCCGTAGCACCTGCGGCATATCGCCACAAAAAAGTGGTACCCGTTCCTGTCATTTGATACTGATGCCCCGGTTGCCCGACGTAACCCAAGTATATCGGTGGCACAGGTATAAGCCCCTGGGTCGTCACAGACCAGTTCGGGTTACTCAGAACCCCCGCCGTCTTTAGACTAAAGTTGGTCAGACTAGAGGTTGAGGTGACGGAACCGAGCGTCTGTAGAAGGGCTGTTGGAATGTTGCTCTCACCGCCATATGAGTTAATGGCATAAAAGTAGGCGCCCCCTTGGGAAAAGCCGATGTTCGAGAGGCTCATACCAAGCCCATTGCTGGTATTTGGATCTGCGGAGATAGCCGCACCCGTCGTCGAGAGTCTCGCCATTTGCGCAAGACTTGCCTGGAAAGAGATTCGGGTACCCCCAAACTCTGTCAAGGTACCTGAGTAATCCCATGTGTACTCACCCGATCCGCCGCATAATGAGTCGGGCACCTTAAGGTAGGGGATGTTTCCGGTGGGGGCCGGAATGGACCTTCCAAACGGATCTTCGCCAATCCCGCATTCTGCATAAATCTTCCCTGAAAAAGCAGTAAAGAGAATCAGGAATGAAAATAGGGGGAGCTTCATGGGCTGGATGATCCCTACTGGAAAGCCAAATATTTTTGATTGAGGCGCGATATTTTCACGCCAGCATGAGGTGCTGGACCGATTCAAAATTGCCCTCTTCATTTCATGGGGATAAAAACCTGAACCTCGATAGGAGCTTTTAAGAGTTGGGTCCATCTTGTTCCCCCGTGTTCATGACTTTTAGTTGCCCGCCCTTGGATGCCAATCCACCCAAGTTAGGAATAGTAGGCGGTTTCAAGTACCAACCGCAACACTTGGTTAGTGACATCCATGCGTCGGCATTTGAGCCATCTGCAGCATTTCGTTATAGACCTGAAGCGGGGTCCGAAACCCATGAACTTTTCGAGGTCGATTGTTCATCTGCCAAGCAATCGCATTCAGATCGTCTTGCGTGAACCCTGACAGGTCGGTGCCCTTTGGGAGGTACTGACG
>SXQV01000189.1 GCA_005792805.1 Methylococcaceae bacterium
ATGACTGGGACATGCTGCGGGAGATGAACCCGGCACGGAGCCCCAGGTTCGATGCGGTGGTGGCCAATCCGCCATTCAGTTACCGCTGGGAACCGACCGAAAACTTGAGCGATGACATGCGCTTCAAGAACCATGGCCTGGCCCCCAGGTCCGCCGCCGATTTCGCTTTTCTGCTGCACGGTTTCCACTATCTGAAACCGGAAGGCACCATGGCGATCATCCTGCCGCATGGGGTGCTGTTCCGTGGTGGGGCGGAAGAGCGCATCCGTAGCAAGCTGCTGAAAGATGGCCATATCGATACGGTAATCGGCCTGCCGGCCAATCTGTTCTTCTCCACCGGCATTCCGGTGTGCATTCTGGTATTGAAGAAATGCAAGAAATCGGATGACGTGCTGTTCATCAACGCCGCCGAGCATTTCGAGAAAGGCACGCGGCAGAATCGGCTGCTGCCAGAGCACATCGACAAAATCCTCGACACCTATCAGTTCCGCCGTGAGGAAGAACGCTACGCGCGTCGCGTGCCGGCGGAGGAAATTGAAGCCAACGGCTACAACCTGAATATCTCGCGTTATATCAGCACGGCCCAGGCGGAAGCGGAGATTGATTTACAGGCAACCCATGCCGAACTGGCCTCGCTGGCTCAGAAAATCGGCTCGACCCGAAACCGGCACAATGATTTTCTCAAGGAGCTGGGCTTGCCGCTCTTGCCGTGAAGATCAGAGATTCAATACCACCGTACCGGGGAGGCACTGCGGGCGGGTGATAGAAAGCGGCCTTTTGAGACAGAACGCCCGAATGGCATTAAACTCACGCCCCATCACCCACCGCATCCGCCAGCCCCATGAAAATTCACCTTATCCGCATCGGCACGCTGATGCTCGCCCTCCTGACAGCCAGCGGCTGTACCACCATCAAGCATGACATGCGGGAATCGAGCACCCGGTCGATGGAGGGCCAGCTGAAGGATGCTGGCTTCAAGATCATGCTGGCCGACACCCAGGAGCGGCAGAAGATGCTGAATGGTTTGCCGCCGGAGCGGGTTACGCGCATCCCGCGACCGGACAACGTCTACTATATTTATTCCGACCCGGATCTCTGTAGTTGCCTCTATGTCGGCCGCCAGGCGGAATACAACAGGCTGCAACAGCTCTCCGCCGATATGGCCAACGCCAACCAGGCGATGATTACCCACGAAATTGCCGAGAACCAGCAGGCCGGCTGGTCGCCCTCCGGTGCCTGGGGCAATATGGGCTACTGGGGCCTGACCAATCCGAACAGTATGGGACGCCCGGCCTGGGATCCTGAGTAATGCTGACAGGGATCATCTACCACACCCGTTAATAAGCCCGACGCCGCCCGTGACCCGTCTACTCTCCCTCACACGCATTTTTGGGCTGATGCTGCTGGTCTTCAGCCTGACCTATCTGCTGCCTATTCTCACCTCCCTGGTTTACGAGGACGGGACGGCGATGCTGTTTGTCACCGACATGGGCCTGACCCTCGGCTCGGGCGCGATCCTGTGGGGACTGACCCGCCAGTTTCAGTGCGAACTCAAGGCCCGCGACGGCTTCATCCTGGTCGTACTGACCTGGCTGGGCATGGCGGCTTTCGCGACCTTTCCGTTGATGTCTCATATCGTCGATCTGTCGTTTACCGATGCCTACTTCGAGGCGATGTCGGGCTTGTCGACTACCGGCGCCACGGTTTTAAGCAATCTTGACTACCTGCCACCCGCCATCAATCTGTGGCGACATGAACTCAACTGGCTGGGCGGCATGGGCATCATCGTATTGGCGGTCGCCATTCTGCCCATTCTGGGTGTCGGTGGCCGACAGCTCTACGTGGCGGAAACACCGGGCCCGATGAAGGACAGCAAGCTGACCCCACGCATCACCGAAACCGCGAAGAATCTCTGGCTGACTTACGCCGCGATTACGGTGGCTTGCATCCTCTCATTGAAATGGGCAGGAATGGATTGGCTGGACGCTATCTGCCATGCCTTTGCCACCATGGGGCTGGGTGGTTTTTCAACACACGACGCCAGCATCGGATACTTCAACTCTCCCGAAATTGAAGCGGTGCTGATTGTTTTCATGCTGCTGGCAGGAATGAATTTTGCCACGCACTTTCTGGCACTTCAGCAAAAAAGCCTGTCGGCCTACCGGCAGGACATCGAAGCCATGCCGTATCTGGTGCTGATACTTGGCAGCTGTTTGGGCATCGGGTTTTATCTCTGGCACCAGGACGTCTATGAAGACTTCTTCACCGCCCTGCGCTACGCCAGTTTCAATCTGGTTTCCATCGGCACGGACTGCGGCTTTACCAGTACTGACTTCAGCCAATGGCCTGTTTTTGCGCCTCTTTGGATGCTGTTTCTTGGCTCCATTGCAGCCTGCACGGGCTCAACGGGTGGCGGCATAAAGATGATGCGAACCCTGATCCTGATCAAACAGAGTTTGCTGCAAATGTTTTTACTCACGCACCCGGCGGCCATCAACCCTCTCAAATTAGGCAATACCGTCATCAGCTCCCGCATCCTGCTGTCGGTGCTGGGTTTCATTTTTGCCTATTTCATGACCGTGGTTACCCTTACGCTGCTGCTGGTAGTGAGCGGTCTGGATTTCATCTCATCCTTCACGGCCATCGTCGCTTCCATTAACAATGCGGGCCCAGGGCTGGGTGACGTTGGCCCCGCCAGCAACTACGCCACTCTGACCGACTTCCAAACCTGGATATGCACGCTGGCCATGTTCCTTGGCCGTATCGAAATTTTCACGGCGCTGATTCTGTTCACACCCGCCTTCTGGCGGAAATAGCCGAGCATGGAGCCAGATAAACGTCTGCTATGGACATCCCGGTCATGAGCCCCCGTCATTCCCAAAACACGCCGGGACAACACAGTGACCGGACTGATTTCCGTCTGTTGCGCTATGGCCTGGTGATCTTCCTGTCAGCGTTATTGCATCTTATTTTCTGGCGCTACCGCGACCTTCTGAACGACCCTGCCGAAACCCTTGCGAAGCCCAAGCCGCCGATTGTGGTCACCTTGACGGCCACCCCGAACCCGGCAGCTGAAGCCCCGGGCACCGTTCCCCCGGCAAGCCCAGAACCTGCCCGGAAACCCCCCAGCACCGAACCCGCCAAGCCGAAGGCGGTGCCCGTCGTGCGCCCTCCCCAGCCGGCCTCACCGCCCAAGCCCGCCGCAAAACCCCAGCGCCCCCCGGAAAAGCCGATCGAGCCGGCACCCAAGCCGTCGCGCCGGGACAGGGAGGAAGACCCGAACCGGCCCCCGGTCAAACCAATCGAGCCCCCCCAACAGCCGAGGCCCAGCCCCCCGGCGGATCAGGTGCCGGCAAGCCGGCCAGCCACCAAAACACCCGCGACCTCAGGGCCAAGCCCGGCAACCACCGCGAACCGCACGGCGGCACCGGCCACCGATAGCCGCGCTGGCGGAGCCTACGAAGGCGCCAAGGCCAATGCCGCCTACCTCCACAACCCCAAGCCCGAATACCCCGCACTGGCCAAACGGCGGCAATGGGAAGGCAAGGTCATCCTCAAAGTCCGGGTCCTGGCCGATGGCAAGGCCACTCAGGTCAGCGTAGCCACCAGCAGTGGCCACGACCTGCTGGATGAAGCCGCCATCGAAGCCGTGAGCCGCTGGCACTTCGTCCCCGCCAAACAAGGCGGTCAGTCCGTCGACAGCTGGGTCAACGTCCCCATCAATTTCAACCTGCTCAATGCCCAGTAACTCTCACCGTCACCCGATCTTCCAGGAGGCTCCATCCCATGAGTGAATTTGCATCCAGCCACATCGTCACCCTCACCCTCTGGCTGCTGGTCGGTTTCTCCGTCATCGCCTGGGCCATCATCTTCCTCAAAAGCTGGGAGCAATGGCGGCTACAGCATGCCAACCGGGCCTATACCGACGCCTTCTGGAGCGCTCCCAGTCTCGCCGCCGCCGCCGAACTCAGCTCCCTGCCCGGCCCTCTGGCCCGCATCGCCAAAACCGGCTTCGACGTTCTTCAGGAGACCCATGCCGATAACGCCCCTAGCCTGCAATCCAGCGGCGACCGCCAGGACATCCTGGAACGCAGCCTCCGCCAGCGCATCCAGCAAGAACGGCACAAGGTTGAGCAGGGCCTGACCCTTCTCGCCAGTATCGGCAGTACCGCCCCATTCATCGGTCTGTTCGGCACCGTCTGGAGCATCATGCATGCGCTCAAGGACATCAGCAAAGCCGGCTCCGCCAGCCTCGATGTAGTCGCCGGCCCCATCGGCGAAGCCCTCATCGCCACCGCCATCGGCATTGCCTCCGCCATCCCTGCCGTGCTCGCCTACAACTATTTCCTGCGCAAGGTAAAACTGACCGAAGCCGATCTCGAAAACTTCGCCACCGACTTTCTGCACCTGGCCCTCAAGACTGGCTTCTCACTGAAGCGGGGAGGCTAAACGACATGGCCTTCGGTAATAAAAACGAACAGGAAGCCATGAGCGAGATCAACGTCACCCCTCTGGTGGACGTCATGCTGGTTCTGCTCGTCGTCTTCATCGTCACCGCCCCCCTGCTAACTCAGTCGGTCGGCGTCAATCTCCCCAAAACCGTCGCCGCCGCCCCCGCGCCGCAAAGCCCCGTCACCCAGGTCAGTGTCGACATCGCCGGTGACATCTACCTGGACAAGCAAAAGATGACACCCGAGACCTTGGGCCAGAACCTCGCCGAACGGCATACCCAAAACCCCGACCTCACCGTCCAGTTCGAGGTCGACGAAAAAGTCCCCTACGGCAAGGCCGCCGAAGTCCTCGCCATCGCCCAGCACGCCGGCATCACCAAGGTGTCGTTACAGACCAGACCCTGACTCTTCACCCATCGCGGCCTGAATGCAACGCTGGCAACCGGAATTCATCGAACGGTATTAACAGGTTTTATTTTCTGATACACCAAGACTCAAACTCCTCATGGTCAAGCTCACCAGTCCAGTGTCCGCAATTTTGTTGCTCGCCTTACCCGCTGCCGGCCTCTCCGCAGAGGAGGCGGCGGCTCCGTCTATTGACCTCACCCATCACTGGGTTGGCTATGGTGCGATAGCCATCTTCTTCCTGGCCTATGTGCTGGCCATGCTCGAAGAAACCACCCTGCTGAGGAAATCGAAGCCCATGGTGCTTGCCGCCAGCCTCATCTGGGTGCTGATTGCCGTGGTCTATGTCAAGGGCGGCATGGGGGAACAATCCGGGCATGCGTTCCGCAGCATCCTTGAGAGCTATGCCGAGCTGTTTCTATTTATTCTGGTCTCGATGACCTACCTCAACGCCATGGAGCAGCGGGGAATTTTTGACAATCTTCGCGCCTGGCTTTTGAGCAAGGGATTTGGATACCGGAAACTTTTCTGGATCACGGGCATTCTGTCTTTTTTCATGTCGTCGGTACTGAACAACCTGACCACCGCCCTGCTCATGGGGGCCGTCGTACTGGCAATGGCCAAGGACAATCGGCGCTTCATTACCCTCGCCTGTGTGAACATTGTGGTCGCAACCAATGCCGGCGGTTCATTCAGTCCTTTCGGTGACATCACGACCCTGTTTGTCTGGCAAAAGGGCGTGGTGCCATTCACGCACTTCTTCGCGCTATTCGTTCCGGCGGTTGTCAATTTTCTGGTCCCGGCCACCATCATGCATTTTTGGATTCCCAAGGAGCGCCCAGAGGCAGCGGCCCGGGCAGTACCACTGAGACGGGGTGCCAGCGGTATCATTGTGCTGTTTTTACTGACCATCGCCACGGCGGTATGCTTCAAGAACTTTCTGGATTTACCTCCCGCCGCCGGCATGCTGGCTGGCCTCAGCTACCTCAGCTTTCATTTTTATTACCTTTACAGCTCACGCCACAAGGATGTGGACACCGCCAGGAACACGGATGAACCTGAGACCAGACCGGCATCCGAACCCGAATCTTCCGGGCAACGCAACATTTTTGACGTTTTCCATAATGTCTCGCGCCTGGAATGGGACACCCTGCTTTTCTTCTATGGCGTGATGATGTGTGTGGGCGGGTTGAGCTTCATCGGTTATCTGACGCTCGCCTCCAATTACCTCTACACCGCTCTCGACCCCACCGTTGCCAATGTACTGATTGGCATCGTCTCGGCCTTTATCGATAACGGCACAATCATGTATGCCGTGCTCACCATGGCACCCAGGATTTCCGAGGGCCAATGGCTGCTGGTCACTCTCACAGCCGGCGTGGGCGGTAGCCTGCTGGCTATCGGCTCGGCGGCGGGTGTGGGTCTATTGGGTCAGACCAAGGGCATTTACTCTTTCATGTCGCATCTGAAATGGATGCCCGTCATCGCGCTGGGTTATGCCGCCAGCATCTTTACCCACTTCCTGATCAACTCACGATTCTTCTGAAACAGTTTGATAAACCAGCCGCCTACCAAGAACATGGTCATCCCCCGTTTTACAGAAATTCAGGCACGTCATGTCACCCTCCGTCCCCATGCGGAGCAACGATGCAGTACATCGAAGCCGCCGACTGAGCGGAATCAAAGCCAATGTCGCTGGCTTCGGTTCCGCTCATTTGCCAGCAACAAACAGGACATCAGTGTACAAACCATCAGTAAATATATCGGTCTGCTACTTTGCCTGACGCTCAATGCCGCCTTTGCCTCCAATAACCAGTTCATTGCACTCAATTATCACGACATCATTCCGGAGGAAGAGCGCACTCCCCCTTTTGATCGCGTGGCGGTCAGTCAACACCACTTTGAAAGTCATCTTGCGTGGCTCAAGAAAGAGGGGTACCGGGTCATCAGCATCGATGAGATTCTGGCAAACGCCCAAGGCGGTAAACCCCTGCCTGACAAGGCGGTCTTGCTTACTTTTGACGATGGTTATAGAAGTTTCTACACGCGCGTATTTCCACTCCTGAAAAAATACCGGTTTCCCGCCGTAGTCGCGTTAGTCGGGAGCTGGATGGAAGGCCTGGATGCGAACAACCGTCCAGCCGGCAAGGAGTTGCTGAACTGGTCAGAAATTCGTGAGCTAGAACAATCAGGCCTGGTCGAAATCGCCTCTCACAGTTACGACCTTCACCGTGGTCTGGTGGCGAATCCACAAGGCAATGAGCAGGCGGCAGCTACCACCTACGCCTACGACACGGACCTCAGCCAATATGAGGACGATGCCGAATATCAACAGCGCATCAGCGCCTCCATGGCCAAAAGTACCGACTTCATATGGCAGCATGCCGGGATCCGGCCACGCCTCATGGTATGGCCGTTCGGAGAATATAACGAAGCTTTATTGGCTACCTCGCGGAGCGTGGGCATGCCCTATACCTTGGCGCTCTGGGACGGCAAAAACACTCTGGCCGATCTCCGGGCCATGCACCGTCTGCTGATCGCCGATGATCCAGATCAGCATCAGTTTGCCAAGATTGTAAAAGGCCTGCGGGCGGATCGCCCCCTGCGGGTTGTGCATATGGACCTGGACTATATCTACGACAAAAACAGCGAACAGACCGAACGTAATCTTGACGCGCTCATCGAGCGCATACGATCCAGCGGCGCCAACACGGTTTTTCTTCAAGCCTATTCCGACCCGGATGGTGATGGCAGCGCCGATGCCCTGTATTTCCCAAATCGCCACCTGCCGGTACGCCGCGACTTGTTCAATCGAGTAGCGTGGCAATTGAAAACTCGCGCCGGTGTCAAGGTTTATGCCTGGATGCCGATGATGGCCTACAAGGCCGACATTCCTGAAGAATGGCGGGTGATGGAATGGAGGGATGGCAAAGCACAGCCCTCCAGCCATATTTACAATCGGATTTCGCCTTTCAATGCGGATGCCCGCCGCTGGGTGGGCGACTTGTACGAAGACCTGGCCAAACATTGTGCATTCGATGGTCTCCTCTTTCATGACGACGGTATATTGTCCGATTTTGAAGATGTCTCTCCAGCGGCACTTCACTACACCCATGATGTCTGGGGCCTGCCGGGCGACTTCGAGTCTTTACATGCCACAGCCAAGTCGCGACTCACTTGGGCCAAGCAGAAAACCGAACTGATGACTCAATTCACGGACTATCTGTCGGAACGGGCCAGGATTTATCGGCCTTACTTGAAAACGGCCCGTAACCTCTATGCGCTGCCGATTATGCAGCCGGACAGTGAGGAATGGTATGCCCAGTCATTTCCCGCCTTTCTCGCCCACTACGACTATCTGGCGATTGAAGCCATGCCATTCATGGAGAAGGCAGATAAACCTGAAGCGTGGCTCAGGGAATTGATGAAACGCGTGGCAAGCTATCCCGGCGGGCTGAACAAAACCGTATTTGAACTTCAGTCAGTTGACTGGAATACCCAGAAGCCGATCTCAACAACCACCTTCATCGATCAAATTAAATTGCTAAAGCAGTCGGGAGCGGTTCATTTCGGTTATTACCCGGACAACGTGTACGCAAACCAGCCAAATCTGGATGAGGTCAAGAAAGAATTTGCCGTCGAGATGATGCCCTAACAATGAGAGATGGTCTTACTTATTCCGTGTGGATGAACAAAATCAATCTCTTCTGGCATCAATGGTTGCAGTGGGTTCGAGGCTGGCAACTGGATACCCTGTTCAATTCCCCGACATGGAATGACCTGTCCGATGTGATCGCCCGGTTTGTCTTTTATTACCCATTGTTCATGGCCTATGTCTGGATGATCGGCGCGCTAGTCTACTTCTGGCGTTGGGAGCGCAAATCCGACGACACCCATGCAAAGCCATTCCAGCCTGTCGATTACCCACCCGTATCCATCCTCATTCCTTGCCACAATGAGGCGGAAAACATCCGGGAAACTATCGACTATTGCTTGAAACAGGACTATCCGAACTACGACATCATCGCCATTAACGATGGCAGCCGTGACAATACCCTCGAAATCCTGCTCGGCCTGGAGAAAGCAAACCATCGATTGCGTGTCATTAACCTGTCCAGCAACCAGGGCAAAGCCATCGGTCTCCGAACCGCCGCGCTAATCAGCGAGAATGAATTTCTGATCTGTATTGATGGCGATGCCCTACTCTCCCCCGACGCCACGTCCTGGATGGTCAGACATTTCCTCGACGATACGAGCGTGGGTGCGGTCACCGGCAATCCGCGCATCCGCAACCGCTCAACACTGCTCGGACGCATCCAGGTTGGTGAGTTTTCCGCCATCGTCGGCCTGATCAAACGGGCACAACGTGTCTATGGCCGGGTCTTTACGATCTCCGGAGTCATCGGCGCCTGTCGCAAATCAGCATTGCAGGAGGTCGGCAACTGGAGCCCAGACATCGTCACCGAGGACATAGATATCAGCTGGAAACTCCACTTGGCGGTCTGGTCCATCCGCTTCGAGCCCAATGCACTCTGCTGGGTACTGATGCCCGAGACCTTGACTGGTTTGTGGAAACAACGCACTCGCTGGGCGCAAGGCGGTGTTGAAGTATTGCTTAAGTACTTTCAGGAAATGTGGAAATGGCGCTCATGCAGCATGTGGCCACTTTATGCAGAGTCTGTCATCAGTATTATCTGGTCTTTTCTTGTACTCGCATCAATTCTCCTGTTGCCCCTGGAATTATTCCATGAATCTCACAAGGAGCGTCTCGAAGACCTTTCCCCCAGTTGGACCAGCATGCTTTTGAGTATCACCTGCCTGATCCAGTTCGGCATCAGTCTCTGGATAGACTCACGATACGAACGGAAGTCAGGTGCTGTGGCGCGCCATTATTACTGGATGATCTGGTATCCAATCGTCTACTGGCTCATCAATGTCGGCACCAATGCCAATGGCTTTTTTAAGGCGATTCGCAAAAAGCGGGGGCAGAGAGCCGTATGGGTCACTATTGACAGAGGCTTGCGCAAGCGATGAGAGAAGATGGTTTGATTATCGAAGCGCCCCATCTGCAAAGCCTGGGGCAGCGGGTGGGCTCAGCTTTAGTTTCCCTGGGTTGCTGGATGCTATGGATTTATTTCCTGATCCCTCTGGTATCACTCAGCGGCTGGTTACTCGGGATCCGCAAGTTCTCAGCAGAAGTCAGATGGTTTGGTGGCTACAAAAGCCTGGTCGAACTCATGCAGATTTACGCAACGTCTGTTCTGGCGATTCTTTCAGCCTGGCTGATCTGGACGTGTTTATCCACAATTTTCAAGCGGTCGCCAAGGGTTTCAACATACCCCCGCCATACTCCCACTCTTTCTCTGGCACTCGACAGTGAGGTGATCAAACGGGCGATGCAATGGAAGGCCATTACAGTTTCATTTAATGACCAGGGCCAAATCATTGACACGCAGAGGATTCTCGACCAATGAACTGTCATAGACAGGAACACACACACTAAGGAGAACGTCCATATGTTCAACTATGCCGCCATGATTGTGATTGGCGTTCTCGGTATGTCCATACTGGACACGGACCGAACCAGCGTGTCCATCGAGGAATGGGCGATCTATATCGCTATTCTCTTCGCGGCCTGGAAACTGGTACAAGCCATGATCCAGTGGATCCGCGACAACGAAGGCGGGATATAAACCCGACCAATCCAGCCGTCCGTAATTCTGACCCCCGGACGGGTCCTATCACTTTTTCTTTAGGGCGCGGCTGAGTGCATCGGCCATAGCGCCGGAAGCTTGGGGGGCTTCCTGCCTCGGCTTGACGGCAGACCGTCGGCCTTCCGGTCGGCTCCGAGGAGACTCGTGGCCTGCTGCCACGGGCGCGTCGCTTTTCATACTGAGCGCAATGCGTTTACGCGGCGCATCCACCTCCAACACTTTTACCTTAACCACATCGCCCGCCTTGACGACTTGCCGAGGGTCTTTCACGAAACTGTCGGCGAGATGAGAAATATGCACCAGGCCGTCCTGGTGCACACC
>SXQV01000190.1 GCA_005792805.1 Methylococcaceae bacterium
TGCAGGAAGCACACCTGCCCGCCGCGTTTGATGTCACGAAGACTGGCCTCCTCGATCAAGCCGCCATCCCATTCGCTGACAAAGGTTTTGATCGCGTGCCGGTTGGGGGGCGGCGTCGCGATGATGGAAATATCCCGTAAGCCCGCCATTGCCATATTAAGCGTTCTCGGGATGGGGGTAGCCGTCAGGGTCAGGAAGTCCAGTTCACTCCGAAGCTTCTTGAAGTGCTCCTTTTGTGAAACCCCGAAACGCTGCTCTTCATCGACGATGACCAGCCCCAAATCCCTGAAGCCGACATCCTTTTGCAGAATCTTGTGAGTACCAATAAGGATATCGATCTTGCCCTCGGCAACCTCGGCGACGACCTGATCCTGCTGTTTCTTGCCGACAAACCGCGAGAGCGTCTCGACACGGATGGGCCAGTCGGCAAAGCGATCCCGGAAATTCTGAAAATGCTGTTGTGCCAGCAGGGTCGTCGGCACCAGCACGGCGACCTGTTTGCCGTTCTGTACCGCAATGAACGCGGCGCGCATGGCCCCTTCGGTCTTGCCGAAACCCACATCGCCGCAGATGACGCGATCCATGGGCTGTGGTGATGCCATATCCTTGATGACATCGTTAATGGCGGTTTCCTGGTCCGGCGTTTCCTCAAACGGGAATCCCGCCGCGAAATTCGCGTATTCCCCGGTAATCGCCGTGTGGCTGTGCCCCTGACGCAGCGCCCGTTTGGCGTAAATATCCAGTAACTCGGCGGCGACATCCCGCACCCGTTCCAGGGCCTTGCGACGGGCTTTCTGCCATTGCTCGCCGCCCAGCCGGTGCATGGGAGCGGATTCCGGGCTAGCGCCGCTGTAGCGTCCTATCAGATGCAAGGACGACACGGGGACATACAGCGTGTCCTGGCTGGCGTACTCCAGGGTCAGAAATTCGGCTTCGATCCCGCCGACGGTGAGCCGGGTCAAGCCCTTGAACCGGCCCACCCCGTGATCCTGATGCACGACCGGTGAATCGATATCGAGTTCTTCCAGGTTGCGGAGGATCTGATCAATCTTGTGACCCGTGGTGGAACGGCGCCGCCGGCGCTGCTGAACCTTCTCACCCGAGAGCTGGCTTTCCGTGACAATGGCCAGATTCGGATCGGCCATCCATAACCCGTGATCCATCGGCGCAATAACCAGACAGACCGGCTCGGCGCTCTCCATGAATTGCGCCCAGGATTCGATCACTTTCGGCTTGATCTGCTGGCGAGCCAGCACTTCCAGCAAAGCCTCGCGATGCCCGGCGGTTTCAGCGACAAACAGGGTGCGCCCGGCCTGCTCACGAACCCATGTGGCCAACGCGGCGGCCGGCTCCTTGTGCCGGGCATTCAGGGCCAGCGATGGCAAGGGCTGGCAACCATACTCAATCGCGGAGCCGCCCTGATCCGGCACCTCTCCCTGCTCCAGCAGAATCAGCGGTTTGCCAGAGAGACGCTCATTCAGCTGTTCAGGCAGAAGGAATAACTGCTCGGGGGATAATGGCGGCCTGTCAAGATAATCAAGACGGTGCTCGTAACGCGACTGGGTATCCTTGAAAAACTGGCCAGCCGCCACCCCGATTTGCCCATGCAAGACCACCGTGGTTTTACCGGGCAGGTAATCGAAAAGGGTTTCGGTCTGCTCCACGAACAAGGGGAAATAATAGTCCACGCCTCCAGCGGCAACTCCCTTGCTGACCTGTTGATACAACGGATTATTAATGGAGGCTTCAGGAAATTCACTGCGAAACGCCTGACGAAACCGTTTGATGGCGGCCTCATCGAACGGAAACTCGCGAGCGGGAAACAGATTGATCTCTTCCACTTTTTCGCTGGAGCGCTGGGTTTCCGGATCGAACAGACGGATGGACTCCACCTCATCATCAAACAATTCAATCCGGTAAGGTACATGACTGCCCATCGGGAACAAATCCAGAATCGACCCGCGAATGGCAAACTCGCCGTGCTGCAAGACCTGCGTGACGCAGTGATAACTGACACTTTCCAGACGTAACCGGGTTTCTTCAAGGCTCACCCGGCTCCCGGGCTTGAGCATGAAGGTATTACCCAATACATGATGGCGGGGACTCAGACGCTGCATCAACGTAGCCACCGGGGTCAGCAATACGCCGTGCGTCGTGTGTGAAAGCTCCGCGAGCGCCTTCAGCCGCTCCGAGATAATCTCGGGCAATGGCGAAAAAGTATCGTAAGGCAGGGTTTCCCAATCGGGGAAATGCAGAACCGACGAAGCCTGACCCAGGAAGAAGCGAATCTCGTGCTCAAGCCGGACAGCCGTCTGGGTATCCTCGGTCACCACCAGATAAAGGCATTGATCCCGGCGTATGGCCTGAGCCAATGCCAGCGCATCACCACATCCCGAAAGCCCGCGCCAAACCTGCGTGCGTCCGGGTTTGTCCGGGGTCACTGGAGTCAATGGAGAAACGAGGGAGGGATTTATCTTTGAAGCATTCATCGTGAAGGTAACGGAATCTATTCCTATCAGTTTTCAGACTCAATCGAGACAGACAGCCACGGCCTGACCAGTCACCCAAGCCCAGGTCAGCATGGCCTGTTGATGCTGTAAATTCCACCCCCGCATTAAGGTGAACCTCGAAAAATTGCACTTCGGCAAGCTTCTCCTGAGCGTCATCGAAGGGCATAAGCGGATAATTTTTCGTGGTTCCCCAAGGCTATCAAATCTCTGAATGTCTCAGCATCTAATATGGCCTCTTGTTTAATTCTTTATCGCCTGTTTATACTACGGCAGGTAAACCGGAATTTGCCTGATAATACAGACTCAATCACTACTGAGGGAAAGCAATGAACACCGATCTGGAAAGATTATCCGAAGCTGAACTAGCCAATGTGATCGCCAATGCCCAGCGTGCCCTGAAAGAAAAACAGCATAGCAAACGCAGGGAAGTGATTGCTCAAATCAGGGATTTGGCTGCTTCCA
>SXQV01000026.1 GCA_005792805.1 Methylococcaceae bacterium
GAAGGCGTTTCATTGTGGGAACATCCTCCTCACTGCCCTGGATTTTTGAAGCGGCCCGGGCATTGATACCTGTGCCGATGGCTGATCGGGCTTTGCCGGGGGACAGCAGAACCCTGCGCCGTTCCGTCTTTCAGCATCGCTTGAGCCTTGATGTAAACTTGCCCACTTCTGCCCGCAACCCGGGATAACATTCACCTCCGCCCGTTTGGCTCATGGGATTCGCGTTATGAAAAAAAATAATTTGCTGGCTTTGATGACACTGTTAGCCAGCCTTGGCTGTAACGGTCCAGTGATGGCCGATTCGGTGACGTCCGGCACTTCGGTAGCAGACAGCGGCAACTACGGCGATGCCTATGGTTATGGGCGTGGCCGCAATCTGGGGATGCTGGGGGTGCTGGCTGATCTGGTCCTGCTCAGGCCGGCGGGCTTGGTCATGACCGTGGGAGGGGCTGGTTTGCTGGTGGCTACCTCGCCTTTTACCGGAATGGCTTCGATCGCTCCGCCCCATGATGCGTTTACGCGCGCAGGCAATGCTTTCGTGGTCGGTCCTGCCGGCTTTACGTTCAATCGTCCCCTGGGCGAGTTCAGTTACCAGCGCAGCGGCGTCTATCCCGTGCTGACGCGACCCACTGATTTGCCAATACAGGCACCGGTACCCGTGGTGACCCAAAGGAAGGCCAGTCCCGCCCCTGTACGGCAGGCCGCTCCGCCTCAGCCGCTTTACCGGTACTCACCTGATCGATTGGAATACCCGAAAGACGAACAGGAAGAGAGTGCTGTCCGTTAAGTGTAATGGGGGTCGAGAGTTCTCCTCGCTGGCTCAAGCAGAGTGAACCGGTCAGATGACGCGCATCTGGGCTCCTGAGATGACTGCCAGAGGTGTCCTCACCTGCTCTGATTTCATGTATTTCAACGATTACGGAAAAGATGGCTGACTATGGCGGTTAAGGGGTTTCAATTTACCAGTCTGCGACAAAAGATTTTTCTGGTCGTGGGCGTCCCGGTTATGGCTCTGCTCCTTTTCGTGGTGGTCGCTCTCGGAACCAGTCTGTACCGCAATCTCTACGAGTCGGATCTCGCACGCATCAGGTCAGAAACCAGCGCGGCGGCCAATCAGATTGATGGCTGGAACCTTGAAACCGTGACAGTCGCACGAGTTATGGCGGCAGCCCAGGAGCACGGCCTGTTTGGCAATAGGCCGGCTTCACTTGCCTATGCACGAGAGGTATTGGCGAGCTACCCCCAGTTTACGGGTGCCTATTTCGGCTATGAAGCCGATGTAGATGGTCAAGACAGGGAGTTTCTAGCCAAAGCCATAGGGGATGAGACGCTGGCCATCAGCAAAGATGGACGGTTCATTCCCTATTGGTTCCGGGATATGGCCAACCCGACGCAGATCCGGCTGACGCCATTGGTGGATATGGAAACCAGCTTTTACTATCGCGGTCTGAAAAATCGCGTGGCCGGGAAGTCCGAAATTGAGGGCGTCGCTCTCGCTAAAGACATCAGCGCCCACTTCAATCCGCTCAATTCGTCACTTGGCAATCAGGGCAAGATGATGGTGACGGAGCCTTATGTCTATGAATCCAAGATGATCGTCGAGCAGACTTACCCGATCATGATTGATAACCGGTTTGTGGGGGTCGCCGGGGTTGACCGTTCACTGGATGAAATCGATAACTTCATTAGCGGCCTGAAACCCTACCAGACGGCGAACTTTATTCTGCTCAGTCATCGGGGCCGCATTATTACGGCGACCATGGATGCTTCCCTGAATACCCAGCCAATGGAGAAAACGCCTTACGCAAAACTCCTGCTGGATTTGTATGAGGTTCCGGAAAGTGGGCGGGCCCATGTGCGCATGGGGGAAACGGCTGACGGAAAACAGATCTTTGCGGCAGCTCAAGTGCCGACCGGTGACTGGATGCTGGTAATGTTCGTGGACAAGGACGAGATTCTGAGTCCTGTGTGGTCAGCCCTGCGCTGGGTGGCTTTGATTGCTACGGTTGGTTTTGTGGTGAGTCTCATGATTCTGGCCTGGCTGGCCCAGTCCATTGGGGCTTCGGTAAAAAGGGCGGCAGAGGCGGCGGGGCGGGTGGCTGAAGGCGATCTGTCCGTGCGTATTGCCGAGGGTGGATCGGATGAAACGGGGCTCCTGATCAATGCGATTCAGCGGATGACCACCAATCTGAACGATCTCATCGGCCAGGTCAAAAAGTCGAGTATCAATGTGATTTCTTCCGCGACCACCATTGCGGCGGCGTCCAAATCGCAGGAGTCCGTCGCCCATGAGCTGGGTTCGGCGACTACCGAAATTTCTGCGGCTACCGCTGAAATTTCGGTGACCGCCAACGAACTGGTACGCACCATGAGCGATGTTTCGGGGATGGTGGTGGAAACAGCGGATATGGCCCGTGCGGGGCATGAACGTATCGAGGGCATGGATGCCACCATGCGGGATCTCTCGACCGGTGCCGACTCGATTTCATCCAGCCTTTCGGTCATCAGTGATCGGGCCCAGAACATTACCGGGATTGTGACGACCATCACCCAGGTTGCCGATCAAACCAATCTGCTTTCGCTGAATGCAGCCATCGAGGCGGTGAAGGCGCGCGAATACGGACAGGGGTTCTCGGTAGTAGCGGACGAGATCCGGCGGCTTGCCGATCAGACCGCTGTGGCAGCGCTGGATATCGAGCAAATAGTCGAGGAAATGCTGGGTTCTGTTTCTGCCGGAATCACGGAGATGGATCGGTTCAGGGGCCAGGTGCGCAAGGGCGTTGACACGATGGAGCAGGTCGGTCTTCAGCTGGTGTCCATCATCGAGCGGGTGCAGGACCTGTTGCCGAGGTTCGGACAGGTCAACGAAGGCATGCAAAGCCAGTCCATCGGGGTCGAGCAGATCAGTGCAGCGATGCTGAGTCTCAAACAGGTGGCGCATGCCACAACCTCTTCCGTCGGTGATCTCAATTTGGCGGTGGGTGGTCTCCATGAGGCCGTCAAGGCGTTGCGGGAAGAGGTGACCTCGTTCAAGGTTCAGGATTAGCGGGTCGGGCTGCTAACCGCGATTGCCGGATGTGACCGGGTTAGAAGGTGATGACCACATCGGCGGAAAAGGTGAACTGATTATCCAGCTGTACTCCGGGGGTGCTGCTCATGTAGGTGTTCTGGCTGGACCAGTCATAGCGGAAGTTGGGGCGCAGCATTATCCACTTTAACGGCTTGTAGTTCAGGCCTGCTGTCAGTCCGTAGTAATCTGCGCCGGCCAGGGGATATGACACCATGTTGCCGGGATTGCAGGCGTAGGAAGAACCGATGCCTTGCTGGTCTGCGTTGAAGCTGATGGGGCACCGGGCCGGACCCCAGACACGGAAACCATTATTGTCACGGAACCACTCGGCGCGAATTCCGGCACCCAGATTTTCCATGAGGTCATACATCAGATACTGGTTAATGCCGTACCACATGGCATTCTGATTGCCATCCGCCGCCATGCCATTGGCGTGGTTTTTTAACCCATCGCCGGTGATGACATCATCAGCAAAGCCCATGTCGTTCTGGAGGACGTAGTGCAGGGTGCCATCGAGAAAGTTGGCCTTGCCTACGAGGCTATACAGCGCCCAGGGGCTGTCCGATTGGGCCGACCGGGGGCCTGCGGTTGAACCCAGATTCACCGAGTAATCCTTGTCGTCACTGGTCCAGGTCACGCTGCCGAGAAAGCTCCAGCTGGTGAGCTGGGTGTTGAAATTACCATCCCAGCCACCCGTCGCGCTGCCGGTGGTTGTTCCTGCACTGGCCGTCCAGTTTTCGTCGAGAGCATAGGTACCCATAATACCGGTATGGGTGAAGGGTTCGCCGTATTGATAGGTGTACGCGTGGCTGTAGAAAAAATTGTCTGGGGCTGAGACGACTTCATAGCCGACGATGGCGTAGAAGTGTCCGGCCTTGATGGCCAGTCCATTGCCTACCGGTAGATTCATCTCCAGATAAGCCTGCGGTAAAGCCAGCTGATAAAACCGGTTGCTCCATCTGGTTAAATGCAAGTCGTAGTTGCCCCGGTTGAGTCGCTGACCCGTCCCGAACTCATAGGGCGGAACGCCATAGGCCTGGATCAGGCTGGAGTCGGTGCCGTAATTGATGTCGATACGACCCCCAAAATCCCAGCTGTCGCCGCTGACGTTGATGGCCCGTTCCAGATAACCATAAAGCTGGTTCATTTGCAGTTCGCCGGCGCGATCACCGAGCGTGATTGGCCCATTGAATCCATCGGCCGGATTATTGGCATTGGCGGTAACCCCCGCGCTCAGCCAGCCTCCCCAGGTAATACCGTAGTCACTCAGAAATTGCACATCGGTGCTGCCAGCCGCGTAGTCTGCCAGGCCGGTTGTCTCTTCGATGTTCTCGGCAAATGTGGGCCTGATTGCTACAGACAGCAGCAGGGCAGCAAAGAGCACAAGAACGAAAGGTTTATCAAGGATTTGGCCTGTCATGTGATTTCCCAGATTGCGGACCGGACTCATCGTCTGGATGGGGTGGGTCAGGGTTCAGCCGATCCTGACGACTCGCTGAAAACCTGTCGAAACACTTCGATCATCTCATCAAGACTATCGAGTGACTCTGTTTCCGTAGGTTCGATCAGCATGGCTGCTTTCAGGTTGCCTGGAAAGTAAACACATCCAGCGCCCAGCATGGTGGGGGGATGCAGGATGTGATCAATAAGTTTTTTGGCGAAATAGGCTGTTTCTGTCTCTAATCGGCTGCCACTGAGCAGGGTTTCGTGCATGCAGAGCCGGTTGAAAACAGGAGGAAACAGATCCGCCAGCCGCGCTTGAACGTAGTTTGCATTCAGCACTGCATTCTCGGAGACCTGGCGCAATCCCCTGGCTCCCAGTGTCAGGATGTAAGCGTAGGCACGAACAAGAACCGCCACATGGCCATGGTGGCTTTTGATGCGGCCGATGCTGAGGGAGCGGTCTGGGTCCGGCATGAAAGTGTTCCCGGAGCGGACGACCACCGGGCCGGGCAGGAACGGCTCCAGCAGGTGATTGGCCGCTACCGGGCCGGCTCCCGGCCCGCCCCCGCCATGAGGCGTGGAAAAGGTTTTGTGCGTGTTGACATGAATAACGTCAAATCCCATGTCGCCGGGCCGGGCAATGCCCATGAGGGCATTCATGTTGGCCCCGTCATAGTAAAGCAGACCCCCGCAGGCGTGGACCTTGCTGGCGATTTCCTGGATGTTTTCTTCGAACAGTCCCAATGTTGAAGGATTGGTCATCATCAAGCCGGCCACTGACTCATCCAGCATGGTGTCCAGCATCTGAATGTCCAGTAAACCATTCGGGTCAGTCGGCACCAGCCAGCATTGGAATCCGGCCATCGCGGCTGATGAGGCATTGGTGCCATGCGCCGAGTCGGTGATGAGCAGCGTCGGCCGATGCTGGTTGATGTGCTCGAAATAGGCGCGAATCATCAGCAAGCCGGCCAGCTCTCCGTGAGCCCCGGCCGCCGGAACCAGACTGGCTGACGACATGCCGGTGATCTCGCAGAGATGCTGCTGGAGATGAAAATACAGCTCCCACAGGCCAGTCAGCGTTTCTGGCGGCTGGTGCGGGTGGGCGTCACGAAAGCCGCTCATTCCGGCGAGTACGTCATTTCGTTTGGGGTTGTATTTCATGGTGCAGGAGCCCAGCGGGTAGGCGCCGTTATCCACCCCATGCGATTGTTTGCTGAGTGCGGTGAAATGCCGGACGATCTCCGATTCTGTCAGCTCAGGCAGACCAACAGGTGTGGTCCGGAGTTGGGATGGCTCGAAATAATGATCGACTCCCGGTTCACCAAAATCGTTGTCGGTGACCAGTGCCCCGCTGGCACCCGGACGTGATTTTTCCAGAAGCGTTTTTACGGCTACAGCGCTCATGCAACGGTCTCCATCAGGGCGGCGGCAAAGGCCTGAGCCATTTCGTCCAGCTCCGCCCGGGATCTGATCTCGGTAACGGCAATCAGGAGATGTCTGCCACGATCTGATTCCGGGCCCTCGACCGCGAAACCGGCAAAGATACCCCGGATTCTCAGTCTTTCGAGAAGTGGCGCCGCCGCACAAGGCAGTGTCAGCATGAACTCGTTGAAGAACGGACGGCTGAAAGTGAGCTCGACGCCCGGCAATGCCGTGAGCTGTCTGGCCAGATAATGGGCTTTTTCGGCATTGAGTGCAGCAAGCCGGGCAAATCCTGTTTCGCCCAGTAACGATAAAAAGATGGTTGCTCTGATCGCGTGCAAGGCTTGATTGGAGCAGATATGGCTGGTCGCTTTTTCCCGGGCGATGTGCTGTTCGCGCTCTTCCTTGACGAGCGCATAAAGCTCGCGGCCCTGCTTGTTGACGATATGGCCGACAATTCGGCCAGGCAGGTATTTTTCATACGCTGGGGCCGTTGCGATAACGCC
>SXQV01000191.1 GCA_005792805.1 Methylococcaceae bacterium
ATCGGCAACCGCGTGAGCGTTCCAAAGGGAAAATCTGTCGCGATATCACCGTTCACCACCAGAAATGGCTCGTCCCCCAAAACCGGAAGTGCCCGATAAATGCCCCCCCCTGTTTCAAGCGCTTCGCCTTCCGGCGAAAAATGCATACGCGCACCCAGACGCGAACCATCACCCAGCACCGCCTCGACCTGTTCACCCAGATGCGCCGTATTCACGATAATTTCGTCGATGCCCCCGTCAACGAGCGCGGCAATGAGATGCTCGATCAATGGCCGTCCGCCTGCCAGCAGCAACGGTTTGGGCGTGTGATCGGTCAGCGGCCGCATACGTTCACCCCGGCCCGCCGCAAGAATCATGGCTTTCATGAGGGCACCTCCGCAGTCAGTCGTGGCACAACCCGCTGTTCGAGAAAGCTGACAAACCCGGCTAACTCCGGGTAATTCCGGCCAGCTTCCATGACATAACCGAGCGTTCTGGGAATATCCCGCAGATAACCGGGCTTGGCATCACGCAGATTCAGGCGAGAAAAAATACCGGCCGCCTTGAGGTGGCGCTGCATCCCCATGAGATCAAACCAGCGGCGGAACTGCCCGGCATTGGACTCCTCCAGCAACTTTGCCTCAAGCAATACCTGCCGGTAAGACTCCATCCAGCGGTAAACGCGATCTGCTGGCCAGGCCACGTAGCAATCTCTGAGCAGGGATGCAAGATCGTAGGTAATAGGGCCCAGCACGGCATCCTGGAAGTCCAGCACACCGGGACTGGCTTCATCGGTGACCATGAGGTTACGGGAATGATAGTCGCGGTGGACACAGACACGGGGTTGCTCAAGGGCGGAATCGACCAGTGTGGCCCAGACCTGCTCGATCATTGCAGCGTCCCCGGCGGAAAGCTCCAGTGCGAGCCACTTTTCCAGAAACCATTCCCGGAAAATACCCAGTTCCGTGCGCAACAGACGCTCATCATAGGCAGGCAAATCTACAGCCGCCGCGTTGACGCCCTGCTGCAAAGCCAGCAATGAAACCATCGCGTCGCCATAGAGCGATTCGGCAGTCTGCTCATCCAGTTCGTCCAGATAAATACGGCTGCCAAAATCTCCCAACAGAACAAACCCGCGTTCCGCATCAACCGCGTGAATTTCAGGCGTCTGAACACCCGCGTTCCGGAGCAGTTCAGCCACGGCCACGAAAGGTCTGACGTTTTCCCTGGGAGGCGGCGCATCCATGACAATGTGAGACTGGCCCTCGGAATGAATCCGGAAATAGCGCCTGAAGCTGGCATCAGAAGAGGCGGGAGCGATCGATTCGACCGGTCGGCCTAAATCAATCCGCAGCCAATCCAGTAATTGTTGGTAGCGAGTATCCGTGGAATGCATGAGGCACAATGAAAAAGGATGGAGAAAACGCTTACCGAAGCGCTGGCTTTCGGTAAAATGCAACATCGAAAACGGATATTTCAACATAAAGACCGCTTTCCGACGACCGTGCCGTCACCAGCCCCTGCGCCTGTGATCGCCACACTTACCTATCGCTATCAAAGGTGCATGCCGGTTTCCAAACGCCCGCCGCTCGATAAACGCTCATTGTTCAATCCCGGCAACTACCGGCTTGGATTTTCGCTGATCGCTATTTATCTCAGCCTTTCGCCGCCGCCGTCCCTGGCGGCAGCGAATGACTGGAACTGTGCCCGGGATGGCCAGAACGGGAGCTGGGTGTGTGGTTCGAAAAACCCGCTCACCGGCACCAACGCCGCCAAAGAGAGCGGAATTGAACTGGGCGAAGACCCTTCAGCGCCGCTTCAATCCGATGCCGATGCCGACGAGATGGCTGAAACCTCTGGGCCGGAGGATCAGCCGGAATTACTGAGAAGCAAAGCCCCCTTCCAGCCCCCGCAACCCGCTGGGGATCCCGAGAAGGCCCGTATAGCCGGGTGGAACTGTACCCCGAATATGGACGAGGGGCCTGACCGAAGCTGGGTCTGCTCGTTAAGCGGCCGGGATCCGCGTGGCCTGGCACACGTCGTCAGTGAGGAAGGCGAATCCACAGAAAACTGGGCAGAATCCAACACGATAACGCGAGAGGACGAGGACCGATTTGAGAACATGCTGGGCCGCATGCCGGTAAATCCGTGGCAGCGCAGCTGTGCGCCCAAAGTCGGTAAAAAATCGCCACCCCCCATGGCCGAATTCATCCTGACGCCAGAGGAAAAACTGGCGAGAAAAAAGGCAGCGATTGACATTCACTCTGACTATTTCGAGCTGATCGACAACGAAGTAACCAATTTCACCGGGACCGCCGAGATGGTCAAGGCGGACCAGAAGCTCTGGGGCGATTACATCACCCGTAACCTCAAAACCAACGCGGTCAACGTACACGGTAACGTCACCTACCAGGACAAGGGATTTATCCTCTCCAGCGACTCGGGATTCATGGATGGTGAGGCTGATCGGGGGGTATTTCGCAATAGTCAGTTCATCTTGCCCGCCGTACCGGGGCGCGGCACATCCCGGCTCACCAATATCGACAGCAACACCCTGTCCCGCTATGAAAACTTCAGCTACACGACTTGCCCGGCGGGCAACCAGGACTGGATACTCCACGCATCAAAAGTGAAGATCAACAAGGAAACCGGGCGCGGCAGCGCACAGGACGCCTGGTTCGAGTTCATGGATGTTCCGTTTCTGTATACGCCTTACATGGATTTCCCTACCGACAAACGGCGTTCATCAGGCCTGCTGAGTCCCAACCTCGGGGTAACACAGGTCAGTGGTGTTGATCTTTCAATACCCTATTATTTTAATCTGGCGCCAAACTATGACTACACGGCTCAACCCCGGTATCTGACCAAACGGGGATTCATGTTGCGCAACGAATTCCGCTATATCGACGAGACCTCACGTGCGCGGCTGTCTGGCGACATTCTTCCTTACGATGATGAAACCAAAACCACGCGCGGACAGATCAGCCTGCTTGACGATACCCGCTTCAGCGAGAACGTAACGGCTCATATTGATGGCAACTGGGTGTCGGATTACAACTATTTGAGTCAACTGGGATCCGCACTCAACACGGTCAACTACGTCAACATTCCCAGCACGGCCATGGTGAACTACAGCAGCCCATGGGGACCGGTCAGCGGCATGGCCAACTACTTCCAGACCATCGACCCGAGCGTCCCAAAAGATCAGTATCCCTACTTCTACCTGCCCAAGGTCGAACACAGTTTCGGCGAGAACATTGCCGATACCGGCCTGATGCTGAGCAACCAGACTCAGGTCTCCTATATCCAGGCCGACAGCAACGAGATGACCATGGGCCAGCGTTTTCTCATCCGGCCCAAGCTGACTTACCCCATGGAGAATAGCGCCGGATTCGTTCGCCCAAGTGCAACCCTGGCATTCAACCAGTATTCACTACAAAACCCGGAATACTGGGGCAAGTTGCAGCAAAACCTTGGCGTCAACACCAATGGCAACAGCAGCCAAAATTTCACGACGCCAATTTTGTCCCTGGACAGTGGAACCTATTTTGACCGGGATCTGGAGATCGGTGATACGCCGATGCAACATACCATCGAACCGCGTTTGTTCTATGTATATATCCCAACCGTTGACCAGCAGAACATCCCGGTCTTCGATACAACGAGTTACGACTTTACCTACTATCAGCTCTTCCGCGAGAACCGATTCGCGGGTTATGACCGGGTGGGTGACGCCAACGACCTGACGGCCGCCGTGACCTCACGGCTGATAGATCATGAAACCGGCATTGAGCGGATTCGAGCCACGCTGGGCAACATCGCGTATTTCTCGGACCGGGAGGTGACGCCTGCCGGACTCGCGCCAGAAACCTATCAGCAAAGCTTCTCCAATATCATTGGAGACTTCTATGGTGCCATCACCAACAACTGGTCGGTATACACCGCCGGGCAATACAACCCCTCCTTCAATCAGCTTGATCGCGGACAGGTCGGACTCCAATACAACAACAAGCAAAATCACATTCTTAACCTGGCTTACCGTTACCGCCGGAACCAGTATACGAACAACTGCACACCCTCATGGACTGGCCAGAATTACTACACCAACAGTTCGGGCTGTCTTGACTTGACCGATGTCTCCATGCGGCTCCCCATTCTGGCGGGCTGGTACGCCATCGGCAGGTGGCAGTACTCGTTTCTGGACAACGTCACCACCGAGAGTTTTGCCGGATTTGAGCGCGAGACCTGCTGCTGGCGGTTCGCCCTCATTGGCCGCCGCTACCTCAACACCATCAATGCCGACGGTACGGCCCAGTCCAATAATGCCGTATTTCTCCAGATCGAGCTAAAAGGCATGACCACGCTGAACGAGGATGTGGATAAATTCCTCGAAAGAAGCATTACCGGTTACAGATTCCAGGACTATTGATGGCACGACAGCACATGGGCCACCACGGCACCGCCTCCAGCAGCACACTCAGGTCAGGCCTATTGCTGGGCCTTACGCTCTTGCTGCCCTTGCCTTCGCTTTCGGTTGCCGAGGGAGTAGACCGGATTGTGGCGGTGGTCGAGGACGACGTGATTCTGGAGCGTGAGCTTCAGAAAAAGATAGACATAATCCGGCAAGGCCTGTCACAGAGCGGCACCTTGCCGCCTTCCGAACTGGCACTCGCCCGGCAGGTGCTGGATCGGCTCATTCTGGAAAAAATCCAGATCAGCATGGCCGAAAAATCCGGCCTGCGGGTCGACGACGAGACCCTTCGCCAAACCATTCAGCAAATTGCACAGAAGAACAGCATGACGCCGGAAGAGCTGCGTAGCTCGCTCCGTAACGAGGGCATCGAGTATCCGGACTTCCTCGAACAGATTCGGGGTGAACTGGCGCAACAACGACTGCGGTCCAGCCAGGTCAACAGCCAAATTAAAATCAGTGATCGTGAAGTTCAGCACTGGATGGAAGCCCGCCTCAAGGCGGGAGCCAATCCCAATGCGGAGTATCTGCTTGGGCAAATTCTTATAGCGACCCCGCAAGGTGCGACTCCCGCCACCGTTCAGGCCGCCCGTGACAAGGCAGAGAAACTCATCGCTGATCTTCGCCATGGGGCAGACTTCCGCCAGGTGTCCATGAGCTCATCCGATGCTTCGGAAGCCCTCAAAGGGGGTGACCTCGACTGGCGAAAACTCAGCGAGCTTCCAACCCTGTTTGCCGAAGCCGTCCCGAAAATGAAAAAAGGCGATATTGAAGGCCCCATCCGCAGCCCCAGTGGCTTCCATATCATCAAGCTGATGGATCAGCGGGGAGGCGATGTGGAGCACATCACCAAGACCCGTGTCAGACACATTCTGCTCAAGCCCAATGAAGTCATGACCAACGACGATGCCCGCAAAAAGCTCGAAACCATCAAGACCCGGATTGAGGCGGGGGATGATTTTGGTGAACTGGCTCGCGGTAACTCGGATGACAAGGGGTCGGCCGTCAAAGGTGGCGATCTGGGGTTTGTCACACCCGGAGCCCTGGTGCCTGAATTCGAACAAGCCATGACCGATCTCAAGCCCAACGAGCTCAGTGAACCGGTGCAAAGCCAGTTTGGCTGGCACCTTATCCAGGTACTCGAACGCCAGGAATCCGATGATACGAATGAATTGCTGAAAAAGCAGGCGCAGGACGAGATATTCAAGCGCAAGGTCGACGAAGAAACGGAACTCTGGCTACGCCGCATCCGTGACGAGGCCTATGTCGAAATTCGCGTTCCCGAATTAGCCCCCGACGGTGTTCCTGCGGAGCCCGGCCAATCCGGCCCATGACCCCCCGGCTGGTCTTGACCACGGGGGAACCGGGAGGGATTGGCCCTGACCTTTGCCTCCAGATCGCCAGCCAACCCTTACCCTGTGAGCTGGTAATCGCCGGCGATCCCGCTTTGCTGAGCCATCGCGCAAAACAGCTGGGCCTTGCGGTTGAACTGGAGTCCTGGCAGCCACCCGCCCCCGCAAGCCACCGGCCGGGACACCTTTTCGTCTGGCCGGTGAGCACGGCGGCCAGCGTAACCTCCGGCCACCTTACTGCGGCCAATGCCCGTTATGTCCTGAAGACCATTAGCGAGGCGGCCAAAGCCTGCCTGGCGGGTCAATTTGATGCACTGGTGACCGGCCCCATCAACAAGGCCAGCATCAATGAAGCCGGCATTTCATTTTCCGGTCACACCGAATACATAGCCGCCCTGACGGGCGGAGAACCCGTCATGTTACTGACAGCGCCAGGGCTGCGGGTTGCCCTTGCCACAACCCACTTGCCCCTGACTGAAGTCAGCCTGAACATCACTCCCGAACGCCTGAGGCAGACCTTGCGCATTCTTGATCGTGAGCTGCGCGGGCGTTTTGGCATCTCTTCCCCGCGCATCCTGGTGGCCGGACTGAATCCCCACGCCGGCGAAGGCGGATATCTTGGCCGGGAGGAGATTGAGATCATCTCACCCACGCTGGACGCACTGCGTGCGGAAGGATTGAATCTTGGCGGACCGCTGCCCGCCGACACCCTGTTCCTTCCGCCCGTCCTGGCTGAAGTGGACGCCGTATTGGCCATGTATCACGATCAGGGTTTACCGGTGCTTAAACACCTGGGCTTTGGGCGGGCCGTAAATATCACACTGGGTCTCCCCATCATCCGTACCTCGGTCGATCACGGTACGGCACTGGCACTGGCCGGTACGGGAGCCGCCGATCCCGGCAGCCTGCTGGCCGCCATCGATGCCGCCACCGACCTGGTTCGACGTTCGCGGCCTGCATCAACCTGCACCCTTCCCTCATGAATCACACCCCGCGCAAACGCTTTGGCCAGAACTTCCTCCGCGACGATACCGTGGTACACCGCATCGTCGCGGCGGTGAACCCTCGCAGCGGGGACCATCTGGTCGAAATCGGCCCCGGCGAAGGGGCAATGACCGCCGCCTTGCTGAACAGCGGGCAGCCCCTGGACGCTGTAGAAATCGACCGCGATCTGGCTATCGTGCTCAAGCGCCGTTTTGAAAATTCCCCTCAGTTCAGGCTGCATCAGGCCGATGCCCTGAAATTTGATTTTCACACCCTTGCCCACGGGGAAAAGCTGCGCATCGTCGGCAACCTCCCCTACAACATCTCCACTCCGCTGCTATTTCATCTCTTTGCCCACAGCGGGATCATCGAAGACATGCATTTCATGCTGCAAAAGGAAGTGATTGATCGCCTGTGCGCGGAAGCAGGCGATGCGGATTATGGCCGGCTGGGCATCATGGCCCGGTACTACTGCCGGGCCGAAAAGCTCTTCGAGGTGTACCCGGAGAGCTTTTATCCGCCCCCCAAGGTGACCTCCGCCATCGTGCGGCTGATTCCGCACGCAGAACCCCCCGTGGCCGCCAGCCCCGCCGCCCTCGGCAAGGTCGTGACCACCGCCTTTTCCCAGCGCCGCAAAACGCTGCGGAATGCACTCAAAAGCCTGTTCGACGAAGCCGGGCTCATGGCGGCCGGCATTGACCCCGCTGCGCGGGCAGAGACTTTAAGCCTGAAGCAATATGCCCAACTAGCAAACCGCATTAAGGAAGGGAACTCCCTTGTTGACACATCTTGAATCACTTGACTTCACCGAGTTGCCCGGCGAGGTCGATCAGATCCTTGAGCGCCTCCTGCGGGTCGTGGCCCACGCATTATTCGCATTGCTTGTTGTTTGTCAATTGTACTAACATTGCGGCAAGTATACCCATATCAGCGTGATCGCTATGACAGTCACCATAACCCCACCCTCAGCACGCTCCGCACGACTTGGCCTTCGGGCAACCCGCGAACAAGAAATTGTGTTGCGACGTGCCGCTGATGTCGCTCATAAGTCATTGACTGATTTCATTCTCGACAGTGCCTGCTTAGCTGCGGAGCAAACCCTGCTAGATCAGCGCTTATTCGTGGTTTCCGGTGGCCAGTACCAGACCCTGTTGAGTCTTATGGACAAATCAGAGGAACCCAATGAGGGGCTGCGTGATTTATTCTCACGAAAGGCTCCTTGGGCCAGCGAATGAATCTAATCGGTCCGGAACCCCTTGGTGCGTTCCATGAGACCGAAGGATTCGATTGTGGCAAGTTCGCGCTGAATGATTGGCTCATTCGCCATGCTCTACAGGCGCAGGGAAGTGGCTCAGCCAAAACATTCGTCGTTACCAAGAACAACCAGGTCTTGGGCTACTTCAGTCTTACCGTTGGTCACGTTGATGCCTTGGATGCGCCCGATCGCATTCGTCACGGAATGGGTCAATACCCTGTTCCTGTAGTCATTCTGGCGCGACTAGCCGTATCGGACAAGGCGCAAGGTCACGGTATCGGATATGGACTTCTCCAAGACGCAATACGCAGATCAATCATGATTGCAGATCAGGCTGGAATTAGGGCAATGCTGACTCACCCCATTGATGAGGATGCGGCTCGTTTTTATACCCGCTTTGGTTTTATCTCATCCCCTTTGCGCGAACAACAATTACTGCTCCTTCTCAAGGATGCTCGTGCCTATATCCGTTGATTGATGCCGAGGGGCCGTCTACCCCGACCCAAAGCTGTCATTAGGTCACATACAGGGAGCCGGAGGCGGAAAGTCGCATCAACCGAACAATGAAGCCGGGCTACGAGAGGCCGGCATTGACCCCGCTGCGCGGGCAGAGACCCTCAGTCTCGAACAGTACGCCCGGCTGGCCAGAAGGCTACCTGCCGCCTAGCCCCGTTATCCTGCCAGCACTTGCTTCCCCCCCCCCCCGGCTTATGCTGTACCCTTTCAGTCTGTTTTTGCCGCCAACCGATTATTACCCCCTCAGACGGGTTTTTTCAGGAGAGCCTCATGCCGCATAACCACACCGTAAAAATTGCAGCTCTTTTAATCGGCCTCAATACAGGGCTGTCCCTGGCGGAGGTGAATCATGTACCCAAAGGCACGTGGTTCCCGAGCGGGCTGGACATCATCAGGGATCCAGTCACGGGGCGGCTGGCGGTACCCGAACATTATGGGGAGGCTCTCATCTCCGGCTCCGCCAATACTCCGGTCATCCGGCAGGATCCGCTCACTAAAAACGCCCTCCTCTACATCGGCGCATCGAACGGTGGCGTGTATTTGCGCCGCTACACCTATGCCGAAGACCGCTGGAGTGACGGCTGGACCTGGGTCAGCAAACCCGGTTCAGGCTATACCGGCTCGCAATCCATCGGTGCCCTGTCGATCTCGCCGGATGGCCAATTGCTGGCGGTTGGGCAGGGTAATCCGAGCAACTATAACGGCTTCGGCGTGCCGGGTAATGGCATTCAGATCGGTCGGATTCAGCCGGATGGCACGCTGCACTGGGTAGAAACCGATCCTGGTATTGCGCCAATCCTGCGGTATCTGAATGTCCGTAGCTTGAGCTGGACCGGAGGCAACACCGTCTGTCCGGAGTGCTGGGTGCTGTCATCCAGCACACTCAATATTGATAATGGTCGTTATCTTGGCTCCAGGCTGCTTGCGCTACTTGTGCCTGATGGCACGATTGCCCTCCTTCAGCGAGGAGCGTTTGATAGCTGGAATCTGACGACCGATACCGTCAGGAGCCTGTCCAGCAGCCCGGTACTGGTTGCCGGTTACAACACGATGGATTTCAGTCCGGCTTACCTCAATCAGGTAGGTATCCTGCAGCGGGACGGGAGTGTGGTGGCTCTCGGAGGTGACCGCTACGGAACCTATTTGCAGTCGTTGTATCTTCAGCAATTGAAGATCGCCCGAATTTCTGTCTACCCTCAACTGGTCAACGGCACGATAGTGGCGTTTATTGGCTCCTACGATGGTAAAGACGACATTTCTCGAATAGACCGGCTGGTGATTGACCCTGTCACCTATGCACTCATGGACGTCAGTACCGCCCCGGTCCAGGGAAAGATCGGCAACAGCCAGGCGGCGAATCTCAAGTATTATGGCAACTTCTCGCTTTCGGCCAACCCGCTGGATCCCGGGGCATTGACGGTCTTTTCCGGCGGAAATCAGTATGCCGATGACAAGGCGTTCACCTATGCGGGTGGACTGGTATCCGTGGGTTTCGGTTCAACCCCTGGTGTGACGGATTACCTTTATGGGCCTTTGAAAAATTCCGGCGGAGAGGCGGACGGTGCCCAGCCGGGTGCCCCGCACGCCGATTCGCGCACTATCGCCTATTACGACACGCCACATGGACCCGCGCTGATTCAGTCAGACGACGGGGGTATCTGGCAATTGGGTCTTGACGGGAACAGTTGGTGGAAATCCCTGACGGCAGCAGGACTGAATACCCTTGAAGTCATGACCTCGGACTGGAATTCCACAACGAAGTCTCTTGTGGCTGCCTATCAGGATAACGCCGCTTCCTTAGGGAGTTTTGGTCAGCCATCCTCGCATAACCTACTCTCTGGAGACGGTCAGATCGCATTCTTTGATGATGGCGGGCCTTTGGGTGTTCAGGGCCTGACGGATGCCTATTTCCAAGCCCAAGAATACCTGGGGTCCGAAAATTCCGGCTTGATCCGTTCAGCTCTGAATAAATCGGGTTTCATCACGAGCTACGACATGGTGCATATGTTCCTGCGGTGGGATGAGCAGCGAATTCCCTTTGCTGAGTGGCTTGCATTCAAGGCGCAGGGTTTGGGTGTCCCCTTTCAGGCTCCCATCGCCCCCAACGCTTACCGGCCGGGCGACATCGTCATGGCGGGCCGGTTCAATGTCTACGAGACCATTCCGGTTGATGCCATGGATTTGCCCAACAGCCTGGTGTTCGAGCCGCTGTTTGATTTCAACGTGAATCCTCTCCAGGATCCGGAAAGGCTCGACACCTACTGGGTCAATGCGCTCGACAATCAGGGGTCAGCACTACCGCAATCCAGATACGACAGCCTCTATACCGGGCTGCAAATCCTCGACGCTGACGCTAAGCTGAAGTTCTCCGGGATTTATGGGCGGCAGCGCGGAGACGAAATGAAACTTGAGCCGATCTATCAGATGCAGGGCACGGCAGACGGCTCCATCCTAGCCATCGCCCATCGCTCTGCCGAGAATCAGAAGGATGCGGTGTACTGGCTTCAGGGTGGGACGCCTATACGGAACAATGACAACAGCAAGGGAGCGTTTTTACCAGAACAATCGCTGCGTGCCCGCTTGCCGAATGGACAGGTCAAGGCGTATACCCTCGACAGCCTCGGCATTCTGTTGAGTCCTGTCGATGCCTTCAAATTGCAGTCTTTAGTTTACGTGCCTGCCGTCAACGGCCATGGCGAGTATCTCGTCGTGGGTGGTCAGCAAGGTGCCTGGATGGCCGCAGTGAATCCCGCCACCGGCGAGCCGGGCTCGTTCACCCCGATGAACTGGCGCGACCTGCCTGACTCCACACCACCGGGCAGTTATAACGTGACCATGAAGTACGACCCCAAGGACGACCTTCTGGTGGCTTCCCAACTGGGGCAGGGCAGCTGGCTCTACAGCTTCAGTGGCCAAATCGAGCCGAAGAAACCGTCGGATCAACTGATTAATATGCCCAGGACGGTGCTGCTACAACAGGCCAGACCGGCTCTCGACAAGCGCGGCAATCAGGTGAATACCCTGCTGTTCGTTCAGCTCAACCCGGAGATGATCAATCCAGGACAGGCATACGATGTGATTGTGGAGTTCCGGGATTTTAAGAAATGGCAGGATACTCTCGAACTTCTGTCCCCCATCGCCGGTGCCGTAGGCAAGTCCCCGCCTGATTTCAACCTGTTGACGGAAGCCGGTCAGGCACGGTTCCACGCGGTGACCGGTTCCAATGGAACATTGCGGGTACCGGTACATCTTGAGCCAGGCATCAACATGATGGCCTTCACGATCAATGGGAAGGAGGTTCCCGAGTTTGTGCCAACATTCAGTCTCGAACTATCGACCTCGCTGGCGGATAGCTCGAATGCGGTGATCAGTCACCTGATCTTTGACTCGGGCAGCCCGGCATACTCCGTCTACATACCGGGTGCGCTGGACAGTCTCGACCCCTACTCACCGTCGTTTGATCCGCATGGCGATGACGGCTTGCAGCGATTCCATTACCGCAAGAACCGATGGGTAGTGGGGCCGGTAAAGCATGTTGCCAAGGCAGGTTACTCCGATAATGACGTGGTTTATGTGGGTACGGAGGGCAACAAGGTCAAAGCAGGACGCGGAAATGACCTGATCTATGTCGACGGCAGTACGGCGGGCGTCAACAAACTGTTTGGGGGACCCGGTGCCAACCAGTTCAGGCTGGTCAGCACGCTGGATGATCTGCCGAGCTTCCCGCAGCAGGTAATGGACTTCAAGCCCGGAAAAGACAAGGTGGGCCTGGCCGGCGTCAGCTACAAAGACCTTACCTTCAAACAAACCTCACAGGGAGCGGCGCTCTTCGTCCTGGGTCAGGAAGTCGGGCAATTCAGGCATATCAGCAAACGGGTATTGAAAAACCCCAGGAACTTCATTTTCTATAACTGAAGCCCTGCACGCGCCTCGCCGGGTTTCCGCGATCGCTTCTACCCGGCCCTACCCAAGGGGTTTGTGGCAGACGTCAGGTAATCACCGTCGGCGCGGCCATGCCGGAACGCTGTTTGACTTCACCGAGTTGCCCGGCGAGGTCGATCAGATCCTTGAGCGCCTCCTGCGGGTCGTGGCCGTGCTGGCTGGCATCCGGCTCGTAGCGCTCCAGATAGATGCGCAGGGTGGCGCCTTCGGTGCCGGTGCCGGACAGGCGGAAGACGATGCGGGAACCATTTTCAAAAATGATGCGGATGCCCTGGTTGGGGCTGACGCTGCCATCGACCGGATCGGTGTAGCTGAAGTCATCGGCCAGACAAACCGTACTGCCGGCCAAGGCCTGGCCAACGAGATGATGCAACTGCCCGCGCAAGTGGGCCATGATGCCGTCACCGATGGCCAGCGGCATACCTTCGTAATCATGCCGGGAGTAGTAGTCCCGGCCAAACCTGGCCCAATGCTCGCGCACGATGTCGGCCACGGATTCCCTCCTCACGGCGAGCAGGTTCAGCCAGGCCAGTACGGCCCAGAGCCCGTCCTTTTCG
>SXQV01000192.1 GCA_005792805.1 Methylococcaceae bacterium
ATACAGATACACCCTTGACCCGCCACTACCGGCATCCACAATCGCATAATAAGGCGTCGGAGCTGCCAGCGACTCCCCTGCGGAGACAAACAGCATCAGTGCGGAAAGTGTCACTTTAATATAAGAATGTTTCATTTTTTTCTCCATTTTCCATGATAGATGGCGGCACACTGGATTAATCCAGAACCGATATGTGGTTACGCTACGCGGCGCAGCGGAGTCACCGGGCGTAACCCAACACTCCGGCACCGATGCTAACCCAAGTTGCACAATCAAGGGTTCCCCTGCTGAGGACAGCCTTCCCGGTCAGGCTCGCGGAGCACACCCCGTGCCCCACGGATCGCCTGCGCCACCCAGTCGCCTACCGTCTTATTCCACGTAATGGCCGTGGCGTCAGGCAGTACCGGATCACTGTTCTGTGACACCCAGAGACTGTGGGTGCCACCTTCGTAGCGATGGCAACGACGGTGTTTGATGACACGATCGGGTACTTGCTGTGCCATCGCGCTGGCCAGGTCGACGATGCCGTCATTCGGCCAGGCCTTAGGGTCACCCCCCGGCTTTTTGAAGGCATTCCCGCCGATCAGGGTCACCGGAATCTGATCCAGAACCCCCGCGTTATTGCCATTCAACCCGCTCATCTGCTGGCGGTTCAGTTCGACCTTGACGATGGGTGCCTCGCTTGCAAAGACACCCAGCATGTATTCACAAATTTTCTGGCCGTCACAGCCCGAGAGAGGATTCGCCGGATCGGTGGGGTTGGCAAACGGCGTTCCTTCCCATGGGGTACCCAAGGTCGTCAGCGAGCTGACCTCAATTCTGGAACCCGCCTGCTGAAGAGACTGTATGGCCGAGCGGGAATAGAGCCCCCCCATGGAATGAGCGACAAAATGCACCTGTTCGACGCCATATTCCCGGCCCAGAAACTGGACGAAGTTGGCCAAATGCACCCCGGCCAACTGGATGTCACCCGTTGAGTTCACTGTCATCACATCGGGCAGTGCCTTGGGACAATCGCCAAAAGGTCCTGCCTTTTTGTCTGCCGACGGTGGAACCTGACCATAGCCCGCCATGGCGGGTGCGGTAAAGACGTGGTATCCCTGCTTTAACAGATACTCCCTCATGAACGTATCGGTACTGCCTGCCGCAAGACCCGTTGTGCATGCCTGTTTCGGGGTAGTAAACGGGCTGACGGCGGCTCCACCCGACATAATAATGACGGCTTTAGAGTAATGTTCCCCGGCTATCGATTGACCGGTCTGGGATAGCAGCAAGAAAACAAATACTTTTCTTGTAAAATTATTCATGACAGGTCATTTCCTGTTTGGATTATTTAATAAAGCGCATGGACACTACGGCTAGCGTCCATGCGGCAGAAACATCCGAGGCCACCCTTCGGCCAGGTATCAATCAAGGCGATTCAAATACTTTCGGCGGGTTGTTCAGATTACCCTTGCGGCAAACACAGATATTCAACGCTGACCTTGCCCTTGAGCCTCCTGTTTCTGTCAATGGAATCCAGCTGTTTTTCTGCAATCTGCCGGGCACCCTCCTGGCAAGCCAGCTCGGTTTTGAAGGTGGCCACCTGATTCAGCTCATGGTCCTGCAAGCTTGCGCCAGGACCAATGAGCGTCATAAGTAAAATAAAAGTCATCATTCTTCTTCTCCATATAAAAGTAAAACCGCAGGCCTTTCACACCGCTAAAACCCAAAAGAACCCCCGCTATAACCCGGCGGTTTCATCACATTCAATCTGATGCGCTTCCCGTGAACGAAGCCGAATGGCTGCAACCCATTAGCCTACGGGCTGACACCCCACCGTGACTATTCCGCTATTAAATCACGCAATCATTACTTGGCAGTAAATATGACTTTACCCTTTTGCAGGATAGTACGCTCAGGGTTGTGGTAGGCCGTTATATAGCAAGTTCCTTGCCCTACTCCCTTTGCGGTTACTTTCACGGATGCGGGCAATACCCGATTCTTTGTATATGATTTTTTCAGGTCAGATTCGAATACTCCATCTCCTCCTTGACAGTCTCCGCCATCTAGCTCCCAGGTAGAATCCTTGTCTATTGTCGGCAGGATGATCGTCTTGCTTTGCCCAACCTTGAGTTTTATTGTTTTTACATTCCTGTCATACAGTGACTCATCACTGGCCTGTTCCGGCCCATCCATAAGATTAGCCCTGGCAGTCATGGCTGTTCCCTCATTGCTACTGGTGAGCGCTATTCCCGTATTGGGGAATGCTTCAGCACAGTTCTCAAGCTTGGGACTCCCGCTCACCTTCACATAGTTCACGTTGGTAAATGGCGCATAGCCACCTAGACCACTGGAAAATTTCAGGCCACACATATCGACGAAAGGGACATTATTCCAAGGTAGCGGTGGATTGATATAAAACCCTTGATCTGCATTAAGGTTATTCCATAACTTGGCCGCATTTCCAACCCTAACCCACTGAGAGTTTTCGTTAGGCTTTATGAAAACAGCAAACTGGATGTTTGAGGTTTCAAAAAAACAACCAAGAGAATCTCTCGCCTCGGTATAAAGCGACCTCTCACGATCACCCGGAATTGCATATTGATTCCAGTCCTCAAGAGAATTAGGATACCAGCAGGACCATCCTCCGTATTCATGTAAAGCAACTCTTGGGTAAGTATTGTCTCCCTTATATGGAGTCATATCATTTGTCAGCTTAAACTCATAGCCTGCGCCCGCGTGCGTTTTTTCAGGTGTGACAGCCAGAAAAGTCAGCGCGACTACATAAGCAAGTGATAAAGTATTTTTTCTCATTTTCATGACCTCGACTGAAATAAATCTCGCTGATCCGTTGCGGGCACAGGTTGTCCCAACTCAACTTTACTCAAGTGGGCCTGTACAGCCCTTTGTAGTGAGCGCTTCATAATTATTTTCTCCCTGGTCGTGTGATGCTGTGGTTCGAGGCCCGCCGGGGAGCGGAGGATACCACCGACTCCAGGGGAAACCTTGCAAAACCTTAACGAGGAACCCGGCTCTTGCGGGCCGGTACCCGCCGTTGCCGTTTTACCGGATCTGGATCGGGACGCAGAGCTGGTAGCCCTCGTTGCGGAGGGCTTTAACACAATCGGTGGGTGCGCCAACGTCGATGAGCTTTTTGCGCAGCCGGGCAATGCGCACTTCGATACTGGCCTTGTTGAAATCATCCTCGCCCTGCCCCAGAAGTTCGCCCACCTGAAACAGGGCCATTCGCTGCCCCTGGGCGCGGGCCAGCCCGGTCAGCAGGCTGGCTTCAGTGGCTGACAGGCCGATTTCGCCCTGGGAACCCAGCAGGACCAATCTGGCCTGTTCCAGATGCAGGCCTCCGGCACTCCGGGTTTCGGCGGTCAAGCGCCGCGACAGTGAGCCGATAGCCGCCAGCAATACGGGCACGGGCACCGGCTTGACGAGATACTGGTCGGCACCGGTCATGAACCCCGCCACCATGTCCCCCGGTTGGTCGCGGGCCGTCATCATGAGGATGCCCACCCCCGGCTGGGCGGTTCTGAGCCGGTGCGCCAGGCTGATGCCGTCTTCACCCGGCAGGTTGAGGTCGAGTATGAAAATATCCACCCTTCGCCCGCCGATTTCATCCTCCAGGTCTTCGGCACACGTCAGCTCGGTCACCCGATACCCTTCCTGCCGCAACACCTCGGCGGTGACCTTGCGCAGCGAGGCGTGATCTTCGACCAGGACGATGTTCAGTACGGTATCCATAATTCAAATCCGATTTCGCCCTGGGCCGGCTGGTAGCGTAATTGCCCCTCCAGATGTCCCGCCAGCTGGTTACACAGAAACAAGCCCAGACCACTGCCGGTGTATTCATGAGCCCGGGGGTGACGGTAGTATTTTTGAAAGACGCGCTCGGGGTCCGGCCAGCCTGCGTTCCCGGGCTGGTTGGCCACGCGGATGCAGACCCGCTGAGGGCCGCTGGTGCGATTGACCGTGACCGACACCTTGATGGGACTGGCCTTTGGGCTGTATTTGCAGGCATTGTCGATCAGGTTGGCGACGATCATGCGCAGGAGCAGCGGGTCCGTCTGAATGCCCGGCAGTTCGACGGCATGCAGGGCCAACCGGCCAGGTTCGGGGGTGCTGCGGATCAGATCGGCCAGCTCCTCGATGAGGCAGCACGACCGCAGATGCTTGGATGCGGCCCGCTCGTCCAGTTGCTCAACCTGCATACAGCGCTGAATGATGCTGTTCATGTCACGAATGGATCGCTCTGCTTCGCTTTTCATGGATTCGGTCGGCACCTTGGCACCGAGCACCATTCGGACCACGGCTAGCGGTGTCTTCAGCTCATGGGTCAGCATGGTGATGAATGCGGCCTGCTCCTGACGCCGGTGCCGTTCGCCGGCAGCGCGGTCTTCCGCCTGCTGGCGAGCGGCTTCGGCGCTGATGCGCTGTCTCTCGCTGTCCCGGACGCGCCGCATCATGACAACGAACAATGCCACGCCGGAGACCAGGCTATGCACGAGAAAACCGTCGAACACCAGGAATTCGGCCTTGGCCAGACCCAGCACCGGCAGCGAGGAGAGCGAAAAACCGAGAAAAACTGCCAGATACAGCAGAATGAGGGAACGGCGGCTCATGAGCGGCCGGGCCGAAACCGGGCAAGCCTCCGCCCGTGGGGTGCTGACGGCGAGCATGAGTGCAAGGCCAGCCTCGATCAGAATGACCCAGGCGTAGAGCATGAAGGCCTGACGCGGCTGGCCGAGAATCAGCAACAGGTAATAAATCGCCGAGCTGGCAGCGAGGGCCTGCAATAGTCTGAGACCCGGTACCGGGGCGCGAAACGAGCGCAGCAGCAGATAATCGAACAGGTAACCCAGCGTGACATAGAGGGGGAAAGTCCAGTCGGTGTGGTCGCTGGCATTCACCCGGGTGAGACTCGCTGGCCAGAAGGTACGGGCATAGCCCAGAAAACCCAGCATGAAAACAAGGCAGGCGGCCTGCTTGAGTGCAAACACCTGCAACAGCCGGTCGCGCCAGGACCACCAGTGGGCCACGCCCCAGATCACAAAAAACACCACTGCGGCCAGATAAAGGCTGTAGATGAGTTCCTGCGTCCGGTCGAGTTGCAGGGCTTCGGCCTGCGTGAGCGCCTGCACCTGAATTAGCCGCGTACTGGTCGAGACGACCCGCAGCCAGATGTCCCGAGGCCGGTCGCCCTGGGGAATCACCAAATTGCTGTTGAGGGAGCGATAGCGGTCCTGTTCAACCGGGAAGTAATCACCGGTGACCTCGCGGCCCAGCGACTGATATTGCGGGTCATACAGCCGCACTTCATCCAGGTAGCCGGGCCGGATACGCAACACCAGCGGCTCGGATGGGTGATCGGTGCCGGGTTCGACATGCAGCCGAATCCAGAGGGCCGAATGACTGTAACCGCGACTGAGAATACCGGTGTAGGGCGTGAAAGTTTTCGACGCTATTTGCTGAAAATCCAGCGCGGCCGATGCATCCTCGAACTCGGCGCGGTGGGTGATGTGATCGTGCGCCAGGGCAGGGAACGCGACCGCCAGCCACCACAGGAGCAGGATGAGTTTTGCGGTTTTCAGTTTCACTCTGGAAGGGGATCGCTCAGCGCCGGTAAGGTGGAAAAACGGCGCTGGCCGCAGCAGGCGAACCGCCGTCACGCGGGCACCCGGAACGTGAGGGCTGGCTACCATGATCGCGCCCAGGCCTGCCCGAGCGGCACACTCTAGCACCCCATCGGCCAACAACCTTGCAAAACCTTAACGGGAACCGTAGGCTGCAACGCGGCAGCGTGGAATCCCGGCAGGGTTCGCGCATCGCCGGATTCAATCCAGCCCGCACCGTCAACACCCCCCGCATGAATTTACGCATCGCCATTGCCCAACTGGATTTTCTCGTCGGCGACGTGACCGGCAATGCCCGGCGTGTGCTGGAAGCGGCGGACGAGGCGCGCGACCGGCTGGGTGCCGCCGCCATCGTTTTTCCGGAGCTGACGCTTTCGGGTTATCCGCCCGAGGATCTCCTGCTGCGCCGGGACTTCCTGGCGACCGTGGCAGCCACACTGGCCGATTTGGCCGCGAAGCTGTCCGGCATTACGGCCATCGTAGGTTTTCCGGAAGTCACCGATGCGGGCATTTTCAACAGCGCGGCGGTCATCGCCAACGGCGCGGTCCAGCACGTTTACCGCAAACAGCGGCTTCCCAATTACGGGGTCTTTGACGAGAAACGCTATTTTCAGCCCGGACAATCGGCAGGCGTTTTTGGATTGGCGGGGGTGCCGGTCGGACTGACCATTTGCGAGGACATCTGGCAGCCGGGGCCGGTGGAGCAGGCGGCCCAGGCCGGTGCCCGGCTGATCCTTAACCTGAATGCCTCACCCTATCAGGCCGGGAAAATCCGTGAACGTGAAACCGTGGTGCGGGAACGAGTGAAAGCGGCGGGTATCCCATTGATCTACGTCAATCTGGTCGGCGGACAGGATGAGCTGGTGTTCGATGGCGCCTCATTCGTGATGGACCGGCATGGACACATCACCACCCATGCGCCGGAGTTCGAGTCATCGCTGATCGCTGTCGACTTCGAGGCAGATAAGCACCTTGAACCGCTGCCCGGCTCCCTCGCCCCACCGCTGCCCGATGATGCCAGCGTCTATCAGGCACTGGTCACCGGCATTCGTGATTACGTCAGAAAAAATGGCTTCGGGGGCGCGGTGCTGGGCCTGTCCGGCGGCATCGATTCTGCCCTGACGCTGGCGCTGGCCGCCGACGCGCTGGGACCGGAGCAGGTCGAGGCGGTGCTGATGCCCTCGCGCTATACCGCCGGCATGAGCAACGAGGACGCCATTCTGGAAGCCGAGGCGCTGGGCTGCCGGTATCACAGGATTCCCATCGAGCCCGCCTTCAACACTTTTCTCGACCTGCTGGCACCCAGCTTTGCCGGGCTGCCACCAGACACCACCGAGGAAAATATCCAGGCCCGCTGCCGGGGCATTCTGCTGATGGCGTTTTCCAACAAGACCGGCAAGATTCTGCTGACTACCGGCAACAAGAGCGAGATGAGCGTCGGCTATGCCACGTTGTATGGCGACATGGCCGGCGGTTTTGCACCACTCAAGGACGTGCCGAAAATGCAGGTCTACCGCCTGTGCGAATACCGCAACCGCGTGTCGCCGGTGATTCCGCAGCGGGTCCTTGACCGGCCGCCGTCAGCCGAACTGCGGCCCGACCAGAAGGACGAGGATTCATTGCCGCCTTATCCGGTGCTGGATGCCATTCTCGAACGCTATGTGGAGCGCGACGAGTCGGTTGCCGACATCATTGCCGCCGGTTATCCGGAACACGAAGTCATCCGCGTCGCCCGACTGGTCGACCGCAACGA
>SXQV01000193.1 GCA_005792805.1 Methylococcaceae bacterium
GCCTTACCGCTTGGCTACGCCCCAATAAAAAAGAAACTCGCGCCCATCACCTTAAGGAAGCCCGCAACGGGGATTCATTCAGGCCGCGAGCCGCAAATGCAACCCACTTCGGAGTCAAGCCGGCAACCGCCTGACAGGCCGCCTTCTCGCTCTCGAATTCCGCAAAAACACAGGCACCTGTCCCTGTCAGACGCCCCGGGGCATATCGCGAAATGTCAGAAATGGCCTCAGCCACCTCAGGGTACAAACCTAGCACGACGGGCAGGCAGTGATTATCCTGTTGCCCCTCGAAAAAGTCGCGTATTGTGATGGGCGGGTTATTCCTTGTCAAATCAGGACGCGTAAAAACCTCGGCCGTAGACACATGACACCGAGGAGCAATCACCACATACCAGGGCTCAGCCAGGGCCAAAGGAGTCAGCACCTCTCCCACACCCTCAGCCCAGGCCGCATACCCCTCAATAAACACCGGAACATCCGCCCCCAAACTCAAGCCCAACCGCTTAAGTTCGTCCAGCGAAAGCCCTGCATTCCAGAGGCGATTGAGCCCCAGCAACGCGGTAGCCGCATCCGAACTCCCGCCCCCGAGGCCACCACCCATAGGCAAGTTTTTCTCAACCTCGATAAGCACCCCATCAGCCACCCCCGCCGCCTTCTGCAATGCCATAGCGGCGCGAACGGTCAAATCGGCCTCCTCAGGCACACCCGGCAATGGCGACTTTAGACGAATCTTGCCATCCACGGCGGGATGGAGGGTAATCCAGTCACACCGGTCGATGAACTGGAACACCGTTTGCAGGAGGTGATAGCCATCCTCCCTGCGCCCCACAATTCGCAGCATCAGATTCAGCTTGGCCGGGGCCGGCAAACGCATCGACGCCTGTAATTCCACCATCTGTTAACCTTTGATATTCCAAGTATCCGCGAGGATCTTCAACTTCACGCCCAAACCTTGGACACGCAGCTTTTGCGGTAATGTCCAGCCGGCAACCACCGTGAACCTGTCAGGCGAAATTTGCCAGTCCAACTGCCGAAATCCTCCAGTCTTCATGGGAGCTGATGCCTTACCCGGATCAGACACGCCGAGCATCCAATACCGCAGGCTCGCCAGCGGAATCGCAAACCCAAGCCGCTGCCGCAGCATGGCATCAGGGTCGTGCGACAACGCGGTAACGCCGTTGCCTTCATTCACATAAATCAGGTCTTTCTGAACAACGATAGACACCAAGCCCTGACTCAGCGGTCCCGATATCCGCAACCGGTCCTGGATCGGATCATGCTCCCAATATAGATTGGCTTGCCATGCCCCGTCAGTTGATTGCACGCCGATTCGACCCTCCATCGACCAAGACTGGATACTGGCCGGCGTCTTGGATAGGGCGCCGGGCGCTGGCGTCGTCTGCACTGACGCGCACCCAATCAAAAGCAAAAAGGGCAGGAAGCGGATTGCCCGCATCACTTAGCGTCCCGGCGAAAACCCTCCGGGTATTTCTCCCGGACACGCCTCATATCATCCTGATCCGGACTCTTTTTCATCCCCTCAGCCCAGACACGTCCGGCATCCCTCTTTTGGCCGGACTCCCAGAGCACCTCCCCCAGGTGAGCGGCTATTTCGGGATCGGCAAAAAGCTTATAAGCCTTACGAAGATGAACCAGGGACTGGTCATAGCGCCCCTTGCGATACAAGACCCAGCCGTAACTATCCAGAATCGCCGGATCGCCCGGCCGCTGCTCCATCGCCTGCCTGATATAGCCCTCAGCCTCATCCAGCCTATCCAGGCGATGCTCCGCCAAAGAGAACCCGAGCGCATTGAGTGCGGCGGGGTCATCCGGCTTTTTGCCCAACACCGTCCTCAAGTCAGCCTCCATAACATCCAGGCGGCCTAGCCGTTCAGCCAGGAGCGCACGAGAATAAAGCAACTCGGCCTGCCCGGGATCTTCCTTCAGCGCCTCATCCAGCACAGCATAAGCCGCCGCCGCATCCTTGCTTTTCACCAGCATTTCCGCCTCTATCAGGTAGAGACGAACCCTTTCATTCGGGTAAGCCTTGCGCGCCTTGGCCAGCCGGTCACGCGCCTCGTCATATCGCCCAAGACTCATCAGCGCGGAAATGCCATTGAAACGGGCATCGAACTCCAGAGGGCCTGAACCCACACGATCAAACTGCCTGAGCGCACCCTCAGTCTTGCCGAGCCGCGCATCGATCAGGCCAATCGAGAAATCGGCCTGCGCCTGCCAGCGGGGATCGCCGGTCAGCGCCTGAAACTCGGTCCGCGCACGATCATGCTCACCCAATTCCAGCCACACCGAAGCTAGCGCGAACCTGGCATCATGGTTCCCGGCATCTTTTTCCAAAACTCGCTTGAGCTCGCGCTCAGCCGACTTGAGCTCGCCCGACTTGGCCAGAAACTGCCCGTACAACAAACCCAATCGGGGATTGCCCGGATCGCTTTTCAAAGCTTTCTCCAGCGCCACGCGAGCCGCCCTGGCATCACCCGACTGCATCAAAAGCTGAGCCCTCAACATCTGGGCACGCGCCCAGCTGGGCCGAAGCGCCAGTGCCTTTTCAACCTCCACCCGAGCCGTCATCAAGGCTTCCTTGTTGCTAGCCAACAAGGCATAAGCAAAGTGCAATTCAGGCACCTGGGGATGACTCCCGGCAAGCTGCTGCATCACCGTCAGGCTTTGCTCCTTGGGAAGCTCGACATCCAGCCACTTCACCAGTTCGATCAGCGTATTTTCCAGCTCAGGGTCTTTCAGGACGATCAGTTTGCCCAACTCGTCCGATGCCTTATCCGTTTGTCCCGCCTTAATTTCCAGCACCGTCGTCAACCGGTGGGCAGCGAGATTTTTAGGATCAAGCCCGGACCAAAGCGATGCCGCCTCAAGCGCCTTGTCCGTATTCTTAACATATAGAGCGATCTGTGTGGCACGTTCGGCCACCCTGACATCAGGCACGAGGCGCATCAACTGGAGGTAATGATCGAGGGCGACATCAAACTGCCCGCGCTGACCGGCTATTTCACCGACCAGCATCAAATAGACCGGGGCAGCGGCCCCATCCGGCGCTTCCGCAATGACCACAGGATCACTGCCGGCCACGACTCCGCTCGCATCGGAAACAGACGAACTCACCCCAGAGCATCCCGAAGCCCACAACGCGCCTGCCAACATCCACCAGAGCAAACTCTTTCCCACGAGTGGCATTGCCTCTTTGAATAATCTATAGAAAACCGCCGCAACCCGGACGGATGAATTTGATCAATCTAATACCTGGCCCAAAATCGGGCCGGGATACACCAGGACGGCCCAGATCGAACCATGTAAGGACAAGTTTTAGAGATCCCCACAGGACGGTGAAACGCTCTGATTAGCCCAAACAGCCGTTTATCATTAGAATTATAAGCTTAAAGCACTGGACGTTGCGCCTGATGGCCATCATAACTCTTGGATTAAATCACAATACAGCGCCGATTTCGGTACGGGAGCGGCTTGCCTTTCCAGCCGATTACGTGATCCAGGCCTTGCGCAAACTCACCCATCTTCCCGGCGTTGAAGAAGCCGCCATTCTGTCCACCTGCAATCGAACCGAGTTTTACTGCGGCTTCAATGGGCCGAACCGCGACCCACTGGTCGACTGGATAGCCGATCAGCAATGCCTTAACCGGGAGGACTTCCAGCCCTATCTCTACACCCATATCGACACGTCAACGATTCGCCACATGTTCCGCGTGGCCTCGGGGCTGGACTCAATGGTACTGGGGGAACCGCAGATTCTCGGACAGATGAAAACAGCCTACCAGGCAGCGGCAGAAGCCGGCACGCTGGGCAAAACGCTTGGCAAACTGTTTCAGCACACCTTCTCCGCCGCGAAAAAGGTCCGCACTGACACCGCTATTGGAAGCAGTCCCGTATCCGTCGCCTTCGCGGCCGTCCGCTTGGCGCAGCGCATCTTTGAGGATCTTAGCCAGCAAACCGCCATTCTTATCGGCGCCGGCGAAACCATCGAACTCACCGCCCGCCATCTGACTGAAAACCGTATCGGTGAATTGATCATCGCCAACCGCACCTACGACCGGGCCCACTCATTAGCCCAGCAATTCAACGGGTTTGGCATTTCGCTGTCGGAATTGCCCAAACACCTCGCCCGGGCCGACATCGTCGTTTCCTCGACCGCCAGCCAGCTGCCCATACTTGGCAAAGGCAGCGTGGAGAGCGCCATCAAGGCCCGCAAGCACAAACCCATGTTCATGGTCGATCTGGCGGTGCCCCGCGACATTGAACCGGAAGTCGAGCAACTGCGCGATGTCTACCTCTACACGGTCGATGATCTCCGCCATACCGTAGAGGAAAATCTCCGTTCCCGGCAGGAGGCCGCGAAGCAGGCCGAGGAGATCATTGACGTTGAAGTGGTTCACTTTCTCAACTGGCTAAGAGCCCAGGGTGCCACCAGCACCATACGCGACTTCCGCACACAGGCCGAACTGATTCGCGACGAAGCCCTGGAAAAAGCCCGGCAAACCCTTAGATCAGGCAGACCCGCCGAGGAAGCCCTGGAACTACTGGCAAACCGGCTAACCAACAAGCTCACCCACACCCCCAGCACCCAACTGAAACAGGCGGGGATTTACGAACGCCACGACCTTATCGCCGCCGCCCGCGAACTCTTTCAACTCAAGGACAGCACCTGATTACGTGAAAGCCTCCATCCGTCAGAAACTTGACCACCTCTCGCAACGTTTCGAAGAAATCACCGCGCTGCTCGCCGAGCCGGAAACCCAGAACGATCAGGATCGGTTCCGCTCGCTGAGCCGCGAATACGCCCAGCTCAACCCCGTCGTCACCACTTTTCGCGGCTATCTCGACACTCTGGAGGCCGTGGCCTTTGCCGAAAGCCTGGCTGACGATCCAGATACCGGGGTGCGCGCGATGGCCAGGGATGAACTGGCCGATGCCGAAGCAAAACAGACGCAACTGGAGGATGACCTACAACTCCTGCTGCTGCCGCGAGACCCCAATGACGAGCGCAACATCTTTCTGGAGGTTCGTGCGGGCACCGGCGGTGCCGAAGCCGCACTCTTTGCCGGCGACCTCTACCGAATGTACGTCCGCCATGCTGAACAAAAGGGCTGGAAAACCGAGGTCATGAGCGAAAGCGAAGGCGAGTTGGGTGGCTACAAGGAAATCATCGTCCGCATCAGCGGCCAGGATGTTTACTCGCAACTCAAGTTTGAAGCCGGCGCCCATCGCGTTCAGCGGGTGCCAGAAACCGAAGCCCAGGGCCGCATCCACACCTCAGCCTGCACTGTCGCCGTGCTGCCCGAAGTCGACGAAGTGGAATTCGACATCAACCCCACCGACCTTCGCATAGACACCTATCGCGCTTCGGGGGCTGGCGCGCGTCGTTTTTCGCCGCGGACTCGAGCGGGGCGACGTGGTGGGCGAGGGTGACGTCGCGCTCGAAGTGCGGGCGCGCGATCCCCGCGACCGCGGTGCTCTCTCCGAAATCAGC
>SXQV01000194.1 GCA_005792805.1 Methylococcaceae bacterium
CCGAACCCGCCGTCTCAGTCACCGCAGATTTGCCAGAGAGACACTCCTTCATAAAGCCTTTGCGCTCGATTCCTTTAAGGGCTTTGGTTTTTGCATCCGCATTGCAGGTTTTCATTTTTTCCTGCTGGGCCGTCAGTGCGAAGCTGGGGCCTGCGGCGAAAGCCAGTACGGAGGCAATCAGGATTAGCGTCTTTTTCATAGGGTAACTCCTTGTGTTTATATGATTACTGGTTACGGTGGATTCAGCGCTGACAGTCTAGCGATACCTTATGGGGCTCGACACTATGAAGTGTCATTCCGGCTCTCGCCATTCGATTGCAGCTCGCCACGTATTTCTTGGCCGGAATTAAGGATCCACTGGATACATTTCTGAGCTGCTGCCAGGCATCATCCGACTCATCCCAAGAAGTTGTCAATACGCCAACAAACGGGACAATTCAAGCCGAAGCCAACAGTTGAGACCATTCAGCTGGAATGACTGAGGCAATCAATCAGGTGCTGGCTACCGCGAATCGAAGAGGTCTGCTACCCGAGGTGGCCCGTGTGATGGCGGAGCTTGGACAGGTGGTGCTCGATACCCACGCAGCCAGCCTGACACTCCGGGAATTGGCCCTGATCGGTCAGGCGCGTGAAATCAACGGAAAATCTTGCGATGTAGCTAATGAACTACCTTGGGGAGGCTCGGTCATAACGGGCGGTTCTTCTTCTCCTTTTCGACCCGCCCTTTCGGCGGGTTTTTTTTGCGATCCGATGGTCGATTGTATTCACGTGGTTGCAAATAACCCCGTCTTTCTCTATAAGAGCGGGGCTGTACGATCCCCTGGATCGGTGGTAAAAATTTCCAGGCAAGAACAAACTTAGGAGGATAGTTGCATGTTTGAACTCAAGCGAGTGCTGGGGACGCTGACCCTGGCCGTGATTTCCCTGTCTGTATCGGCCATCGAGTGGCAAGCATTGCCAACAAAAGCGCCAGAACCGGCCAATAACCCCACAACGCCCGCAAAGGTTGAGTTGGGCAAAATGCTTTATCACGATGTCCGCCTGTCATCCAATGGGGTGCTTTCTTGTAATTCCTGTCATAACGTCATGAATGGCGGCGATGACAATCGTGGCGGGTCTATCGGAGTTCGCAACCAGGTCGGGGGTCGGAGTGCGCCGACGGTGTGGAATTCTGCATTCAGTTCGGTGCAGTTTTGGGATGGCCGTGCGCCCAGCCTTGAGGAACAGGCTAAGGGCCCCGTTACTAATCCTGGGGAAATGGGGATGAAGAGCTGGGATGATGTGGTCGTCCGGCTCAAGGCCATGCCTGAATACACCAAGGCATTTGCCGCCGCTTTTAGTGGTGATTCCAGCGTGACCGCAGACAATGCGGCCAAGGCAATTGCGGCCTACGAACGGACACTCATCACGCCCAATAGCGCCTATGACAAGTATGTGAAGGGAGACAAATCCGCGCTGACCGAGCAGCAGGTGAAAGGCATGAACACCTTTGCTGAGGTGGGTTGTGTCGGCTGCCATTCGGGTGCGGCCTTCAATGGTCCGCAACTACCGGAAGGCACGGGCTTCTATCAGAAATTCCCCGCCAATGAGAACGGCGTGTTTGAGGCCAGGTATGATTTCTCCAGTGATCTTGGCCGCTTTGAGGCAACCAAGAACGATGCTGACAAGCATCTGTTCAAGGTGCCGACCCTGCGCAATATCGCTTTGACAGCGCCTTATTTCCACAACGGTAAGGTCCAAAGCCTGGAAGACGCGATCAAGATCATGGGGACACTTCAGTTGAGCAAGGATCTCAGTGCCGAACAGGTGTCTGATATTGCCGCCTTCCTCAACGGCCTGACCGGTGAATTCCCCAAAATTGAGATGCCGCGTTTGCCGGCCTATGCCAACAAGGCGTTTCCCACGGAATAATCAGGAGCGATCCTTGAGCAGGAAAGCCAGCCTCCGGGCTGGCTTTTTTATGCTGAATCGCCTTTGAGGCTACTCCAAACGCTTTATGGCGGCCGCCGTTTTCGGCAGCTGAAACAGGGGCAACGCCATGATGCGGGCGCTGATTTCCTTTTTTAGCGTTTCATACTCGGGGCTGCCAATCGCCTTGAAGCGGTCAATGAATTCCTCCGAGTCCATGCTTTCTGGAAGATCGTCCATGGGGGGGATGAACTGCGACTCGTTGACCCCCAGGCTAAGTTTTTCCTGTATGCGGAAGGCCATGTCACTGGACCGGACCGCGTATTTACCCAGCAGCGCGCCGGCCTCATCCGCTGCTATGTCGATGAAGCTGAACCCGCTGCCGTCGTGCGTGTCATGCAGTTCTTTAGCCAGCCCGATCATCTCCACCAGTGTGCCTTGACCCGACATGGCCATGGCGGCGGCCCCCATGAAATGCCTGGCGGTGTCGACTCGTCTGTTGAGCAGCACGCCTCGCCGGGGCGGCTCTTCCGATGTACCCAGTGCCGCATTGAGATCCTTGCCATTGGTGTAGGCACTGAGAACCAGAACCGCCGCGCGATTCTCCTCGACCGGTTCCTGATTGGATAGAGAGCGTTCATGCGCGAGCACAAACAGGGGTTGCATCAACTGACCCAGCCGGATAAATCGGCTGTGTGTATCCGTATCAAGGAGATGCACCAGTTTTTCATGGTAGACAATCATCCGCTGCCGGTCGGCCACTTCCGTCAATAAGCCACCCAATTCGCTCAAAAGCGCCCGGTTCCACCTCAAAATGAGGGTCACCCTCTCCTCTGTGATGTGCACTTCCTTGAGCATTTTTTCCAGGAGCTGGCCGTAGCGGGTAAGGGGTGGACTATTGATGACGCCTTTGACAACCCACCAGGCGAAAGGGGCGCTGAACGTGAGGTTGCCTATCCTGAGGCGCTTGAGAATGGCCTGCCTGGCGCCGTTTTCGGCAACCAGGTCAACGTTCAGGAAAAGTCCTGAGAGGTGCCCAGGCAGTTGAATACTGCCCTGCATGATTAATTGCTGACCGTCGATGTAAACGTGTGTCACACCCTCCAGCCGTTTCCGGGACAGCACCAAACCCGCCGCGACTTGCAGGTCGTCCGCCGTTAACACGAACTGTTTCTCCTGATCTGCCACGGGCTGGGCTCGCAACCGTTTCCGTATAAGCCCGGTGGAGTGGCTGAGATCAGCCGGAGCAGCACTTTTCGTGAGCGCAGGCTGCCTCTGCAATGTCAGGGCAGGCAGGGCAATAGACAGCAGGAGGGCTGGCGCCAAAATCCAAGCTATCCACCGTCCCACCGTTCTGAGGCGGTCGCACAGCGGGGTTTGCTTGTCGAATAAATCGCGAAGACTATCCGGTAAGCGGAAGATCCGGGCTAGAGCAGGCACAGGAAATTTCACCCTGCGGATCCGGCGCACGGGTGGTTAACGACCCGGTTCAGAAAGCGCATGGCCTGAACACGTAATTTTCGACAGGGTGTCCGGGTAAACCATCCGGTCAGTGGGCCGCATACACATTCCAGGTATGCAGCTGGTCACATCCATCATGGCTCATGCCCGTGACCTTGATCCACGCTCTGCCCTCCGTGATGGGCGTGGATAGCTTTGCCTCTACAGCCAGTTCGCCGCTGCGTTTGGGGGTAACCTTGATCTCGACCGGCTGGAGGTTGACTTTCACTTGGATACTGGTGGGAACCGTATTGTCCGAAGCGGTAAAGGAAAAGTGCTCCAGACGGGTTACCTGGGCATCCGGACCCGGTGTCTCATCAAAAAAACGAGGGTCAGTGCATTGAGTGACAAGGCTGCCGTGGTGTCCGGGGGGTAGGGCATAGGTTTGAAAGGCCGCCGTCAGCGCAATAAAAAACAGGCTTAGTCGTTGTAAATGGTTGGGCGGCATGATGGCTCCTTAAAATCAGTCGTTCATGGCGGGAAGGGCGGTCCTGAAAAACCCGCAAAAAAATTGGCCCCAAGGCGGCTGTCGCTTCCAGCGGATTTTCCACCGTTCCGGGGCGTGGCAGGGCACTCCGCGTATGCTAGAATCCGCCCGCTTCCGGCCCGACGGCCAAGTCACCCAAGATGCCTATTGGCTCCGCTGAACAGTGTTTGCCAGGTTACCCCTTCCGGGGAAGGTTTTGCGCTATACAGGATAAAACAAAATGAAACTCGACCAAGCTCTCGTGAAGGTCTTCAAGTTCGTGACCTTCGTCTTCTTCACCTTTACTTCACTGCTCTATTTTGGCGTTTTGTTGCTGCTGCCTCTGGATATTCTGTTCCAGTTGGTAAGAATCTTCCACGCCATTGGTTTGCCAACCATTCTTTCTGGAGCGATCGGGGTCGGTGCATTAGCGTATCTTGGATTGGCTATTTCTAAAATGCCCGAGTTCTGCGAACTGGTATTGGACATCGGCAAACAGCTGCTTGCTTTTGGTCACGCCCAGATCAAGCGCTGGGATGGACTGATCGAGCAGCCGGGTGAAGGTGCCGCCTGATTGGCCAGGCTACTCCAGCTACTCCAACAAGACCCCGCTTGAGCGGGGTTTTTGTTAAGTTACCGCTTCAATTCAGCAGGCCGATCTTTCAGGCCGGTTCCTTCTTTTCTGTTCGATCAGGCGAACCACGTTTGTAACGAGACTGGCAAAGGGTTTTCGATGATGACGACTTACAGCAAAGATCAGTTATTGGCCGACTGGCGGCACCGTGCGCTGGCGTTTGAACAGGAAATCGGCAAGGCCGTCATTGGCCTGGATCAGGCAATCCGTCAGATCACCCTGGGCACCTTTGCGCGTGGTCACATCATGCTGGAGGGTGATGTTGGCGTCGGCAAAACCACGCTGCTACGCGCGGTTGCGAGGGCGTTGGGTGGCGCCTATGAGCGCATCGAGGGCACCATCGACCTGATGCCCTCAGACCTTATCTATCACACCTACATCAATGAATCCGGCCGGCCGCAGGTGGATCCCGGCCCCATTCTTAAGCATGGCGAACTGCTCTCGGTTTTCTTCTTCAACGAAGTCAACCGTGCCCGCCCCCAGGTGCATTCACTGCTGCTCCGCGTCATGGCCGAGCGCAGTGTCACCGCGTTCAATCGCGAATATCATTTTCCCTACCTGCAAATCTTTGCCGACCGGAATCGGGTCGAGCGCGAAGAGACTTTCGAGATTCCCTCGGCGGCCCGCGACCGTTTTTTGATGGAACTCAATATTGCAGCCCCCGAGAATCCTGAACTTCAGAATGAGCTGATGTTCAACCCGCGTTTCCATGATGTCGACCGATTGATCGGTACAGTCCGCGAAGGCGTACTGCCGTATCGTGAAATTGCCGATATTGCCCCCGTTATTCAGACCCAGATTCAGGCCAGCAAAGCCTTGCAGTCTTATGCCCTTGATCTGTGGGCCGCGACCCGCAAGCCCGCCGATTTTGGTATTCAGATAGAAGGCGTCGATATGGGGCAGCTTATTCTGGCCGGTGCCAGCCCTCGGGGCGTCAGCATGATGATGCGGGCCGCGCGTGTTCATGCCTGGCTGGAAGGGCGGGGCCACATGATCCCGGAGGATTTGCAAAGCGTCTTCAGGGAAACCATCGCGCATCGCATCTTCCTCGCCCCGGTCTATGAGTTGCGCCGAGAGTCGATCATGGGTGAACTCATGGACCGTTTGCTTCGGCATGTGGCCGCGCCTTGATCGAGGAATTTCATTACACCCTCCCATGGCGGGCATCCAGCCCGCATCCCGGCGCTCATGCCAGCAGCCAGCAGGGCGGTGCTGAGGAATTTGCCGGCCTGATGCCGTTTGCCTCCAATCCCAATCCTCGTCATCTGGATGTCCGGGCCAGCCTGACTGACCCCTTTGGTCAGCTGGCAGTTCGCCGTTTTCGCCAGCGCAGCCAGATTGCCGTCTGGGTACTGGCTGATCTCTCGGCATCCATGGGCTATCAAGGCAAGGCCAGCAAGCCGGAACGCCTTGCCCGGTTCTCGGCGGCGGCGGCCTGGTCAGCCTTCCGACACGGTGATCGCTTTGGCTTCATTGGCGCGGACGAGCAGCTGCGAGAAGAGCTTTTTGTTCCGCTGCGGCTCCACAAGGGCGGCGTGCCGGGACTGTATGAAACCTTGTGTGGCTTTTCCTGTGTCGGGCAGCAGACCAGGGGCCTGTTGCGGGCCACTGAACGGCTCGGCAAACAGCGGGCATTGGTGTTTCTGGTATCCGACTTTCATTTTTCACTCGATCATCTCGATGAACTGCTGGCTACCCTGAGCCGTCATGATGTCGTTCCGATTGTCCTTTGGGACACGGCAGAATACGAGTCACTGCCGGGTTGGGGGCTGGCCTTGATTGAAGATCCGGAAACCGGTGAGAGGCGCCGACTGTTCATGCGGCCGCAGCTTAGGCAGAAGTTTCTGGAAAGTTTTGACGAACGCCGCGAAGCCCTGACTCGGGTATTCCGCCAACGTGGCCGATCACCGTTCTTCATGCCGGATCGTTTCAATGCCGATGCATTGACCCGCTATTTTCTCGCTGGGCTATAGAGTCAACACAGCGGAGTACCCATGGTAGCCATCCACCTCAATAACCTCACCAAACGATTTGCCGCAACCCCGGTGCTTGAACACATCAATTTGCAGATCAAGCCGGGCGAGATGTTTTTTCTGCTGGGGCCCAGCGGCTGCGGCAAAACCACGTTGCTGCGCCATATTGCCGGCTTTTACACCCCGGATGAAGGCTCGGTCTGGTTTGGCGGGCAGGATGTCACCCGGGTACCGCCGCACCAGCGCGGAACGGCCATGATGTTCCAGAGCTATGCCTTATGGCCGCATCTGACCGTGGCGGAGAATGTCGCGTTTGGCCTGGAAGAGCGCCGGCTGCCCCGGAGGGAAATTGAGTCCCGCGTGGCCGAAGCTCTGTCAGTGGTCCACCTTAGCGGCTTGGGCGAGCGGCGCATACAGCAGCTGTCCGGCGGTCAGCAGCAGCGAGTGGCCTTGGCCCGGGCACTGGTCGTGCGGCCGCAATGCCTATTGCTGGACGAGCCACTCTCGAATCTTGATGCGCAACTCCGTCTGGAAATGCGGAGTGAAATACGCCGTGTCTGCAAGGATTTTGACCTGACCGCCGTGTACGTGACCCACGATCAGGAAGAAGCCTTGTCGATGGCGGACCGGCTGGCGGTCATGGCAGCGGGACGGCTGGCGCAGGTTGGGACTCCAGAGGAGGTTTATCGCCACCCGATCAGCCGCATGGTGGCTGGCTTCATTGGCGAAACCAACCTGTTGCAGGGAGACGTGTTGGGGCCGGGAGACCGGCCAGGCACGCTGATCGTCCAGACCCTCTCTGGACCATTGACCGCCCGCCTCACGCATCCGTCCTGGCGACCCAAAGCCGGCGAGGCGGTCTGGCTATCCGTCCGGCCCGAGGCCATCCGGCTGGAAGCCCTGGCGGAATCTCCCAATCACTTTTCCGGTGAATTGGTCGAAGCCATGTATCTGGGAGCGACCGCTCAGTATCGGCTACGTCTTGACAATGGGCTGGTGCTAGCCATTGCTGAACCGAATCCATCCGGCACACTGCGTTCGGCAGGACAAACACGAGTCGCCGCAACCGCGATCGATGATCTGATCGTCCTGCCGGAATAGGGTGGATATGAGCAAACCCCCGCTGCAAATCCTCTCCGCGACATCCCGGGAGCGGCGACGCTGGCACCCGGAGTGGGGATTGTTGCTGGCCTTGCTGGTGACTCTGGCAGGGCCGTTCTTGCTGAAGCCGAAGACGTCCGTTTCTGCCACGGACTATGACCGGCGACTGGTGATCCTGTCGCCCCATAACGAGCGGATTCGGCAGGAAATTACTCAGGCTTTCGTCGCGGAATGGAAAGAGCAGACAGGGGAAACCGTTTACCTCGACTGGCGCATTCCCGGAGGTTCATCAGAGATCACCGTCTTTTTGAAGTCAGAGTTCGCCGGTGCCTTTGAATATGAATGGGCAAGCCGTCAACACCAGATTTGGAGTCATGACATTGCCAGCCGCTTTGCCGATCCCCGCACGCTTTTAACGGGCGCTGGCCCGGCGGTCGAGGCCCGCCGGGCCTTCCTGGAGTCATCGGCCGGGATAGGCGTGGATCTGTTGTTCGGCGGCGGCTCTTACGACTTTCAGCAGTTGGCGGATGCCGGTTATCTGGTGGCGGGTGATGCGGGGTCAGACACGGGTATCAATGCCCTTAAAGCCCAGACACCTGAGTGGTTTACTGCACAAGTGATTCCCGAGGTGGTCAGCGGCGAGCCCTTTCGTGATCGTGAGCAACGCTGGGTCGGGGTGGTGCTGGCGACCTTTGGCATCGTTTTCAATCGCGACGTGCTGGACCGGTTGCACTACGACAAGGATCCCACCCAATGGACGGATCTGGCCGATCCACGGCTGGTCGGCCAGGTGGCGATGACCGATCCGACCAAGAGCGGTTCCGTGGCAAAGGCTTTCGAGCTGATCATTCAGCAGCGGATGGCGCAATCGGTATCGCAGCACGCGGCCCGCTCCACCGGCAGGACCGAAGACGCCGGCATTCGTGAAGGCTGGCTTGAGGGGCTGCGACTGATCCAGCGCATGAGCGCCAATGCCCGCTATTTCACCGACTCTTCCACCAAGATTTCACTGGAAGTCTCGCGGGGCGATGCCGCCGCCGGCATGGCGATCGATGCCTATGGCCGGGCGGCGCAGGAATTTGTCCGCACGCCCGAGGGAGCCTCGCGTGTCGGTTTTGTCTCCCCGAGGGGCGGCACCTCGGTCAGTGTGGACCCCATTGCCTTGCTGCGCGGCGCACCGGAACCGCAACTGGCCACGGCTTTCATGCGGTTTGTCCTGTCCGGGCGGGGCCAGAAACTCTGGGCATTCCGCCCCGGCGCTCCCGAAGGTCCGGTGAGTCATGCCTTGCGCCGATTACCCATCCGCCGCGATTTTTATACCGATGCGAACCGTCAGTACATGACCGATGCCGCTGAGTATCCCTATACCCAGGCTGGGGATTTTGTTTACCACCCGCAATGGACCGGCCCGATGCTGGGCGCGATCCGCTTCCTGATCCGGGTGATGTGCGTGGACACCCATCGTGAGCAACGCGAGGCGTGGCGGGCGATCATCGCCCACGGCATGCCGCCCGACGCGCTGGCGGCCTTTCATGAACTCCCGGGGATCTCCTATCAGGAAGTCACCGGTCGGATCATGCCCATTCTGCGTGCCAAGGACAAAGTGGCCGAAGTGCGTCTGGCGCGGGAGCTGGGTGCCGTGTTCCGTGCCAATTACCAGGCGGCCACGCGGCTGGCCGCAGCGCATGGGGCAGGGCAATGAGTCCGCTGCTATCCCGCACGGTGTACCTTCTGGTCACAGTCTTCTTTGCGCTGTTCTTCGTGCTGCCGATCTGGGGCACGCTGCACACTGCTTTTGTTGATGTTCGGGGCGGCTTCACCCTCGATTACATTGCCGAGGTTTTCCGTAATCCGCTTTACCGGGAAGGTCTGTTGAATTCCTTCCTCATTGCGCTGTTGACGACACTGGCGTGTTTGCTGATTTCCCTGCCGCTGGCGATCGGCTATGTGCGCTATGCGTTCCCCGCCCGAACCTGGCTCAATTCGCTGATGCTCACGCCCCTGATCCTGCCGCCATTTGTCGGGGCGCTGGGCATTCAGGCCATGATGGGGCAGGCTGGCGCCTTCAATAGCCTGCTGATCGCGCTGGGTCTTCTCCCGGCCGGTCAGCCGGTGGACTGGCTGGGTGACGGGCAGATGACCGGTGTGGTGCTGATGAATGTGTTGCACCTCTATCCCATCGTTTACCTGAATGTCACCGCCTCGCTGGCCAATCTGGATCCTGCCCTGGAGGAAGCCGCCGCCAATCTTGGCTGTCCGCCCTGGCGGCGGTTGTGGCGGATCACGCTGCCGCTGATTCTGCCGGGTATTTTTGCCGGCAGTACCATCGCCTTCATCTGGGCGTTTACCGAGCTCGGCGTACCGTTGATCTTTGATTACGATCGGGTCACCTCCGTGCAGATATTTTCTGCCATCAAGGACCTCAGCAATAACCCGTTTCCGTATGCGCTGGTGGTCGTTCTCCTGTTTTTCACGACACTCTTTTATGCCGGCAGCAGGCTGATCTTGCAGGGCGATGTGTCGGGCGGGGGAGGGCGGGCAACCACGGGACTCAGCCTGAATGGCCTTTCACGATTTCGGGGGTGGCTGTTGTCCGGTGGATTCTTTCTGGTCATCGGGCTGGCACTGATGCCGCATGTGGGGGTTCTGCTGCTGTCGCTGGCGGACGACTGGTACGGGACCGTGCTCCCCACCCATCTGACCTTGCAGCACTTCACCGAAGCCCTCGGCCATGAATTGACGCTCTCCGCGATTGCCAACAGTCTCAAATACGCCTCGCTGGCGACGCTTCTGGATGCCGTACTGGGAGTCGGAGTGGCGTGGGTGGTGGTGCGTAGCGGGCTCAGTGGGCGACAGTGGCTCGACGCCATGGCCATGCTGCCGTTGGCCGTGCCCGGCATCGTCATGGCGTTTGGCTATCTGGCCCTGTCTCGTGAAGGCCAGCCGCTGCATTGGCTGATGCTGGGCGAAAATCCCCTGCTGTTGCTGGTGGTGGCCTATGCCATGCGGCGGTTGCCGTATGTGGTGCGCTCTGCCGCCGCCGGTTTGCAGCAGATCAGCCCCACCCTGGAGGAAGCCGCCCAGAATCTTGGGGCATCGCCGCTCCGGGCCTTGTGGCGCATCACACTGCCACTGCTCGCGCCCAGTTTGCTTGCGGGTGCCTTGCTCGCCTTTTCCTTCGCCATGCTGGAGGTCAGCGATTCGATGATCCTGGCCCAGCAGACCCTCTACTTCCCCATCACCAAGGCCATCTACAGCCTGTCATCGGCGTTGGGCGATGGCCCCGGCATGGCCGCCGCACTGGGTGTGTGGTCGATGGTTTTCCTGACCATCACCTTGCTCGGGGCAGGCGTGGTGTTAGGTCGCAAGCTCGGTTCGTTATTTCGCCTGTGAAGGCAGAATTTCAAGGAAGATTGCCTGCGCTGATTTGCCCCCAGCTACATCGGGTGGCGGATCAATTCAGAGCGCCTCGCTGGGTTTCCGCTATCGCTCCAACACCAGCCTGCCAGGGGCGGTCTTGCGGCAGATGGAAGAACAGAGTCTTGTTTTTCGGTGACCCCTTTCACACCGGCAGCAACATCAGCCAACACGCTCGCCCGGCATCGAATCCTTGATGCCAACGGCCGTGGCTTGCTACCTGATGCAGAGTAGGCCGGGGTACACCTGAGCCCCGTACTTGCCAAAGAGGCACCCGTTGAAACCCGATCATAGCGCCCCTCGGGGTGTTCGGTTCTAAATGGGATGGTAAGGTAATACCTGATATTACTGTGGAGTAGTCCATCATGAGCACCGTAACCATTCGACCCATCACCCTCAAGATCGACCCCGATACCAGGGAACGGATGCAGCGCCTCGCGGACCTTCGTCAGCGCAGCGCACACTGGCTGATGCTGGAAGCCATTCGGCAGTACGTAGACCGGGAAGAAAAGCGGGAAGCTTTTCGCCAGGACGGAATCAACGCCTGGCATGAATATCAGGCCACTGGCCTGCACGTCACGATGGAAGAGGCCGATGCCTGGCTTTCCAAGCTGGAATCCGGTACCGGCGCGGAACCGCCTGAATGCCACGTTTAATCTGGCCCCTTGATGTTCAGCGCCTTTACCGGTTTCTGGCCGGCAAGAATAGGGGGCTGCGCAGCGAGCGGTTAAATCGATCCGGGCGAGCATCAAGATCCTTTCATATCAGCCAGAAATCGGGCGTCCTGCGCAGAACATGGAGCCCGAATATCGGGAATGGCTGATCGACTTTGGCGAGAGCGGCTATATCGCGCTGTATCGTTTTGACGGAGAAACGGCGGTGATCGTGGCGGTTCGTCACCAGAAGGAAGCGGGATATCACCACTGACGACATTCCTCCGCCCACAATAGGGCGAACGGCCACGGACTCAAAAACTTGTCTCGCAGGGGGCGAATTACCAGTATTTGACAAGCAGAATAAGGTGACCTAATAAACGAAGGGTAGCTTGGAGCCGTTTAATGTCTTTTCTTGGAGTAGTGTCATGAAAAAGCTAATAGCATCGACTCTAATCGCTTTGTCTCTTTATGGGCTTGAGGCAAGCGCAGCGTCGGTAATAAGAACCCCGCCAGTTACAGCCAAGGCACCCGCAGGCGTTACAAGCAGAGGCCTGCGGTGTGTTGGTCAGAACTTCGGTAAGAAGGCCGTGCCAGTTTTTGCTGAGGTGGTCTACGCTGATGGATCGGTGACTTTCAGCAATACCGTCACCGTTGAACCGCAGAATACCGCATATATCCAGTCCATATACGGCGGGGCGGGGTTTAGATATTGCAGATTCACAGTTAGCAACAAAACGACGGTTAAAGGCTGGCTGGAGGTGGAGGATGATGGCGCTACCTCATTGGTGTTCGAAGCCAAATGAGGTTGGCTGATTTTAGAGTCCCGGCTGGGGTGTGGGCTGCAATGGTGCGGTAGCGCGAGTGAAGCTCGATCTTGGCACTGAGCCTGATGCGGGTAGCGTTCTCCGCATCTGCAGGGGGTGCCGCTGTAAGCGAGGGGGCACGTCTGGTTAAGGGAGTGTAGCGTGTAGGGTTGGAGTGTCAGGGGAAACCCCGCCATACCGGAGAGTCATCGCAAAACAAGACCCCCCGCCAGCTCGTGCCGATGAAATGTCCGATTGGGGTGGTGGGTTGTTTTGCCGGGTGTCCGCGATGCTTCAACCCAGGCCCACGGGTTAGTAAAAACAAAGGCGGAACGTGCCTGTGCACGTTCCGCCTTTTGGCTCTTTAGGGCCGGTTCAACCCATCAGAACGCTTTTTCCGCCGCTTTCAGGTGAGTGGCGGCGGCGTCGGCGGCTTCACCGGCCACATCAGCGTGTCCCATCTTGGCGTGCTCGATGGCTTCGTTCAGGTTCTTGATGCCGGCGTCAATATGCGGGTTGGGCTTCTCCGCCTTGGCGGCTTCGGCATGGGTTTTGGCCATTGACGCATGCTCGCCAACGGCGGCGGCATCGCCTTTCTTGCCGCTTGCGGCTGCCGCCGTCGCATGCTGGGTGGCTTCGGCTTTGTGATCTTCTGCCATGGCGCTCGTCGCGGACAGTAAACCGGTCAGGAGACCTGTGCCCAGCGAGGAAAGAAGTGATTTGTTCATGTGTTCTCCATTATGTGGTTTTGTTGTCATGAGGCACCCGCGAAAGGATGCCTGGATTCTTCGAAATATCAACCAGACCGATTGACTCCCGAAGCTCGTATAGGACAAGCCGGACAGGAAAATGTTGCGAGCGGTGCGCGGTTGGCTGAAATAGCGGTGGAGTCTACGGTTGCTGACCGGCCTGATTTTTGAAGAACCGCAGCAATCTATTCCACCCGCTGGCTTGCCCAATTTCCAGTTGCTCATGGTTGACGGTTTCAAGCCTGGCCGGCACGGGGCTGGGTTCGGCGGGTGTTCTGGTTCCCAGCCCGCCCGGATGGCCACTGTAATTCCAGTCACCGCCGGGGGTGTCGCCTACCGCTGCGGTGGCGGGCGTGGCCATGGTCTTTTGTACGTCAAGGTTCATGTTCATCAGTGCGTACTTTTGCTCGATACGCTGGACTTTCATGGCGTGGTCATACTCATCTTTGCGGGCATTGATCTCGGCCCGGATCATATAGGGCCGGCAGTGGTATTCCCGTGCCTCGCGGCTCTCATCCCTGGCTGCACAGGCGGCGGCGTCCTGTTGCGACTGTAGGGTAGTGGCCGTGTACTTCAGCGGGCCAAGCACGGACAGCGCCCGTTCCATGTCGGCGCTGTTCTTGGCCTTGGCCGCCTCGATTGGCGACAGGCGATGTGCGGCGCACCCTCCCAGGAACATGACGACGGCGAGTGTACTGAATCTGTTCACGCGGAATGGGGCTCTGCTCTATTCCCTTGACGGTTGTCTGGCCGAGGCAGGCGCGTCCGCCTTGGCCGGTGTGGCGGTTCCAGGCCGCCATTGCCATTTGCCTGCGGGCTTCAGTTCGAGTCGCGCCATCTGCGGCGGGCCGTTCTCGTCGCTTTTCGAGAAGAGGATGTGGGTGATGTTCTGATCCGTGAGCGCTTGTATCACTCGGCCAATCTGCGCCGGTGGTAACGAGGTGTCGGGCCGGTCGAGATAGACGAAGCGGGGTTTGCAGGCCAGCGCCCGGGCAATGACCAGTAACTGCTGTTCTTCCAGCGAGAGGACGCTATCCCAGTCCTGGATCGCTTCAAGGCCACCAAACCGCTGAATCAGCCGGTCGAGTCCCATGGTCTTCAGCGCACGGCGGATGTGGCTGTCCGATACCCGCAGTGCCTGCTCATCCAGCGCCGTATGGACGTCATTCCGGATTTCGGGGTGGGGTTTCAGAAAGAGCTCGCGCAAGCTGCCTGGACACAGGTAGGGTCTTTCCGTAATGAAGATGATCTGTTCCAGCGGCGGTCGCAAAATCAGGCCCTGCTGGAGCGGACGAATGCCGGCGGTCGCGCGAAACAAGGCGTCACGTGCCGCTTCATCCGGGCCGAACACGCGGACCGATTGCCCGGCAACCCACTCCACCGACAGCGCTGCAATCAGCGGCTTGCCGCCCTGATCCGCGAGCAGGGTGACGCCCTGGTAAACGATTCGGTCACGGTCATTCTCATGCCCGGTGGCGGCGTCACTGGCCGCAAGCTCTGCCGTCTCCGCCGCCATGCTGGCATCGGACAGTGCGCCGAGGCGCGAAACCACGGCCGCAAAAGAGGAGATGGACTGGAACTGGGTAATGATGAGCGAGAATGCACCGAGCAGCTGGGTAAAGGCGAGAGAGGCCTGGGTGATGACGCCAAACTCCACCCGCCCCTCGATAAACAGCGGTGCGATGAACAGGACAGGGATGAGCTGGATCAGCCAGCTGTAGCCGGTGGTGAAAAAGCCGACCTGACGATTGATGCCGATGATCTTTTGCAGGTTGCTGGTCAGGTCGTCCAGATAGCGGCTGGAGCGCAGCATCCACAGATCTTCGCGCCGCGACAGCGCCACGATGTCGGCGTTTTCTCGCAAGTGAATCAACGATGAGCGAAAGTTTGCCTCCCGATCCAGCTGGTCGTAATTCATGCGTATCAGGGGACGGCCCAGCCGAAACGTGATCCAGGTGCCGACGGCGGCGTAGACAATGGCGACCAGAAACAGGACGGGGCTGATCGTCCAGAGGACACCCGAAAAAGCAATCACCGTCAGGCCGCCATTCAACAGCATCAGAAAGAAGGAGAGGGTCGTGACGGTGAACGCCTTGATGTCTTCCGCGATGCGCTGATCGGGATTGTCGATGGAGTGATTCTCGACCAGCCGCCAGTAAACCCGGTGGTCGGCATAGCGGCGGAAAATGCGCGTGGTCATCCACTTGCGCCATAACAGCCCGAGACTTTCCTCCAGGTAACGCTGCATCACCGAAACGAATGTGAGCGCGGCGAAAACCAGCAAGTAGAGCAGGGCGTACCGCCAGAAGTCGGCCTGATTGTGGTCAGCGATAGCCGTCATGAAGTCCCGGCCCACATAGCTGTTGACTACATTGAGACCGCTGATGAAGAGCAGAAACACGCACAGCCCGGCAAAGTAAAGCAGGGCTTTGCGCCCGACGCTGGGGTCGGCAGCGATGTCTTTGATCATGGACACGACACGCTGTAGCGTCGCACGGCGGACGGTGGATTGTTGAGCCATGGTAGAAGGTGACTTCGTGAGCGTGGGTGGAAAGACCGGGTGGGCCGTGATTACTCGTTCTCAAGCCGCAGGCGCGCTTCGCTGAGCGTCTGCCGGTCCTGCTCCGTCAGGGCCGGGTAACGAAGTTTCAACTTTCCCAGGGTGCGGCAGATGATTTCAGCGACCAACGCACGGCAAACCCATTTGTGGTCGGCCGGCACGATATGCCAGGGAGCCCACTCCGTACTGGTGGCGGCAATGGCCTGCTCATAGGCCAGCCTGTAATCGTCCCAGTGCTCGCGCTCGGCGAGATCACCCAGCGAGAATTTCCAGTTTTTCTCCGGTTCCTGCAGGCGATCCAGAAAGCGCTTTTTCTGCTCATCCTTTGATATGTGCAGGAAAAACTTCAGTACGGCAGTGCCGTTACGCACCAGATGCTGCTCAAAGGCGTTGATATCCTCGTAGCGGGCCTGCCAGAAGGCGGGGCCGCGCCTGCCGTCGGGTAAAGGCTGTTGTTCCAGTAATTCCGGGTGTACCCGGGTTATCAGGACATCCTCATAGTGAGAGCGATTGAAAATACCGATGCGCCCCCGTTCTGGCAGCGCCCGCATGCAGCGCCAGAGAAAGGTGTGGTCCAGCTCTTCCGCCGAGGGCCGCTTGAAGGAAAACACCTGGCAGCCTTGCGGGTTTACGCCCGACATCACGTGCTTGATGGTGCCGTCCTTGCCGGCAGCGTCCATCGCCTGGAAGATAATCAGCAGCGAGTAACGATCATCTGCGTAGAGTAATTCCTGATGTTTGGCGAGCTGTTCCAGATTGTCTTTCAGTATCTCCGAAGCGCGAATCTTGTACTGCTCAAGATCTCCCTTGAGCTCTCCCAGAGGCCAGCGAGTGTCGTAATCCTTCAGACGAACCTTTTTGCACGGCTCCACCCGCACGGCCTTGAGTATCTTTCTGTCAATCATCGACTTATCTCGCTGCTTGAGTCATCTCACCGGGGCGCTGGCGCTTCCGTGACGGCTGATTGCTGGGGCAGGTTCGCGAATTCCCGGCTCATGAGTTCCTTGAGCTGATCGCCATCGCGGTAAATAAACAGCGCCTTGAGTTGTTCGTCATCGGCGATTTTGGCACCTTCCGCTTCCCCCAGACACAGCAGGGCGGTGGACCAGGCATCCGCCAGGGTGGGGTCTTCGTGCAGAACCGTAGTGGACAGCGTGTTGTGGTTCACCGGCATGCCGGTCTTGGGGTTGATGATGTGGGAATAACTTATGCCGCCAGATTCAAAAAAATTGCGGTAAGTCCCGGAGGTCATCACAGCGGTGCCAGAGGCTTCGTGCAGTTCGATAACCCGCTGGATTTCCTGCGCCATGGGGGTGGGCTTTTCTATCGCCACCCGCCAGGGCGTGCCATTGGCCTTGACGCCTTTCACCTTCATTTCCCCGCCAATCTCGGCCAGATAATTCTGGATGCCCCGGTTTTCCAGGCTTTGGGCGATGACGGCCACGGTGTAACCCTGGGCAATTGAATCGAGGCTGATTTCAACTTCCGGGTCTTTCTTGCGCAAACGCGGGCCAGCCTGATCGATTTCCAGCTTATCCATGCCCACGTGGCCCAGCACCTGCCGGATAGCTTGGGCATCCGGCACGGTTTGCTCGTGTTTGGCAAAACCCCACAGATCAAATAGCGGCTTCACCGTCAGGTCATAACAGCCCCCGGTGCGCTCATGAACAGCCTGGGCAATGTTAATGAGCTGGTGTATGGCCGGTGAGACACTCTGCCAGTCCGTCGTTTTTTGCCGGTTGAAACGGGAGATTTCGGAGTCCTCGCGCCAGTTGGACAACTGCGCGTCAATCAGGCTGAAGATGGCTTCCACATCCGCTTTCAGCTCCTCGGGCGTGACCTGAATACCCCGGGTGACCATTTTCAGGTGGTAGGTCGTGCCCTGGATGGAGCCTGACAGCGTGGTTTCGCCGTCATTCTGGCAAGCGGTCAGCAGCAGGGGAAAGAGGAGGAATAGCAACGATTTCATGGGGGCCAGGAACGAGGTGGAATAAAGTCCGGCATTCTACCGTCAGTCCAAATGGCGGTTGTGGATTTGCGCAAACTTCGGATATTTTTGGGCCTGTCGTGATATTTTCCCGCAATCCTCTTTCGCGATGGCTGCATTCTCATGGAACTTTCTGAACCCTGGGTCTTCCCGCCCGTCATCACCGCATTTTTACTCACGGTCTGCATGAGCCTGCTGCTGGGTCTGGGACTGCGTGAATACTATCTGGTGAACCAGAAACGGATCGTCTTCGGGACGACCCGGACCTGCATGTTGATTGGCCTGATCGGGTTTGTGCTGTTTCATGTTCAGCCCGGCGGCCTGCTGTACCTGTGTGGATTACTGGTGATGGGGCTCTGGCTGGGGCTGTTTTATCGCTACAAGCTGGATCAGCAGCAAACCGGCCTGATTGGTCTGCTGATGGCGCTGATGAGTTATACCGTCGGCCCAGCCAGTTTGGTGCTGCCGTACTGGTTTCTCATGCTGTATGTCGTCACGGCCCTGTTCATACTCAACGCTAAGGAAAATATCCATCTGTTGACCCTGCGGATGGCGAACGAGGAAATCATCACGCTGGCCAAGTTTCTGGTCTTGTCCGGGGTGATCCTGCCCCTGACCTCACGGGAGCCGCTCGCGCCTTTTTTGCCCGTCTCATTTCACCAGACCTGGCTGGCCGTGGTCGTCATCAGCGGTATTTCCTACCTCAGCTATCTGGTGCAGACCTATTTTGTGAAAGGCAAGGGGATACTCCTGACCGGCGCGATGGGCGGGCTTTATTCCAGCACGGCCGCCACGCTCGTGATTTCCCGGCAATCGCACCGTTTCCCGGTGCAATCGACCCGCCCGGCAGTCGCCATTATTCTGGCGACGGGCATGATGTACCTGCGGTTACTGGCCATTGTCGCCTTGTTCAATCTGCGCCTGGGCCTGTTACTGCTGCCGGGATTTTTGGGGCTGTTCCTGCTGACCGGGGCTATTGCCCTGGTTCTGCGTCGTCGCAATCATGAGCCGGCCCATGGCAAGCCTGAGGCGGAGACCCCGCAAAATCCATTGGAGCTCAGCGCCGCCCTGTTTTTTGCATTGTCTTTCCTGCTGGTGACCGCCGTGACACACTTCATTTTGGCGCACTACCCGGAAGGCGGGCTCTGCTGGCTGGCTTTCTTTACCGGCTTTACGGACATCGACCCCTTCGTGCTGGCGCTGGTGGGTGGTGACCTGACGCATTCGGTCTCGGCGATGGGCAAAGCCATCCTGATCGCCGCTGCCAGCAACAATCTGCTCAAGGCGGGCTATGTCTTCTTGCTGGCTGCTCCGGGGACACGGCTAAGAGCGGGTCTGGTTTTGCTGGCCCTTGCGGGCGTTACCCTGACCTATGGCATTGGTGGGCTGGATTGAGCGGTCAATCCACCGCTGTTCCGCCGCGATCTGGCAAGAAAAAACTCCCACCGAGAACGGTTGGGGTTTTGTGACTGGTGGTGGGTGGTTGACTATGTACTGACTGGCTTCCCAAGCTAATGAGTAATGGTGCGGGTTGCAGAGGAATTCTCAAAGAATTCCGATCTGTTGGCAGGCATCGAGAAACGGTTTTCTGAGGAAATTGCAGTCGGCATACGGTCGACTCTGAGCCTGCTGGGCACGCATTGCCAAGATGTCGGCAGGCTGCTTGCCATACGCCTGGCATGCTTCCAGCACCTGCGTCAGCCAGTACTTCCCGTCATTTTCCCCGCAGATTTTGGCTTTGTAGCGTTCTTCAACGCCGTACACGTCCTTCCAGGTCTCGATCTCCTGTGTGATGGCAGCGGGACCAAATTGCAGGGTGACATCTGCCGGGGTTAGTTTGGAAATGTCGGAATGCCGCAGATCAATTTGCAGCTCAATGGAATGCTCCGCCGTTTTGTAAGGGTAGAAAACGGCACGACGATGAACTGCTCTGGCAGGATCTTTGGGCGTGTAGGCGGGGTCCTTGCTGGTCTTATAGCTGCTGTTGCAATGGTGGCAGGCTGGGGCAAGATTGCGGAAGTTGATGGAGTTGAAAGGGTACAGCGCTTTCGGCAAATAATGGTCGTATGCTTCACGGGGAACGTGGTTTGGCCCAAGCAAATCGTTCATGCCACAAAACGGGCATTTTCCGGCCGTATTGGACTGAACGAACTTTTTGTAGTGATCATCGATGTCGCCGATCTTTGCGCGCAGCGCAGCCAGACCCAAAAGCGAGTGCGAGTACAAGCCCTTGAAGAACGTGCCAAGCTGGTCGGCAATATCCTTGTAATTGACAGCAATGTCGGCGTAGCGGGCGAGATGCGCAGTCGGATCATTGGCGCACACTTTTTCCAGATCATTATTGCCCTGATACCACTGCTGAAACTGATTGATCTGCACGGCGGTCATTGCCGAAAACAGACCGTAGATTCGCTCCACATGGCCGTAGAAGAAATCGGCACCTTGCGCGTCAGAGTAATAGAAGGCCTCCATCACTTCGCACAACTCCGCGTTGGTATCGAACAGGTTAAGAGCAAAAGGGCCACTTGCCGGTGCCTTGCACCACACCTCATGAAAGATGAAGTCGATGAAGGCCTGCATCTTCTCC
>SXQV01000195.1 GCA_005792805.1 Methylococcaceae bacterium
CTGGTGGTGGATTACATCGGCATCGCCAATGAACTGAAGGCGGCGCTCAAGACTTACACCGAAGCCAAGGGCAAGGGCGACCCCACCCATAATGCCGCCGAGGCTCTGGCTGTGCTGCTGGAAAAAATGGACATCGTGCGGGGCATGATGCACGGCTGCGACTACAGCGGCTTCGAGACCAGGGCGGCGGCACTGCTGGTGCCCTGCGCCAACCACCTGCTGGGCCTGAAGGATGGCAAGCCGCGTTTCCTCGACACGATGGTGGCGGTGGCCAAGGCCTATTCGCTGTGCGGCACGCTGGACGAAGCCGCCGCGCTGCGCAAGGAAATCGCCTTCTTCTCGGCCATCAAGGCAGCCATCACCAAGTTCACCACGGTGGACAAAAAGCGCTCCACCGAAGAGAAGAACAGCGCACTGAAACAGATTCTGGATAACGCCATCATTGCCGATGGGGTGGCTGACATTTTCGCGCTGGCCGGGCTCAACAAGCCCGACATCGGCTTGCTGTCCGATGAGTTTCTCGAAGACGTGCGCCAGATGGAAAGCCGCAATCTGGCGGTGGAATTGCTGGAAAAGCTGCTGCGCGACGAGATCAAGGCGCGGGCGCGCAACAACGTGGTACAGGAGAAGAGGTACGGCGACCGTTTGCTGGAAACCCTGCGTAAATATCACAACCGCGCTATCGAGACGGCACAGGTTATCGAAGAGCTGATCCAGATGGCCAGGGAATTCCAGGCTGTGCTGGAACGCGAAGCGGCACTGGGACTGGGTCAGGACGAGATCGCCTTCTACGATGCGCTGGCCAACAACGAAAGTGCGGTGCGGGAGCTGGGCGACGACATCCTGAAGAAGATCGCCGTCGAGATCACAGAAAAACTTCGGGCCAGCACCACGGTGGACTGGCAGGTGCGCGAGAGTGTCCGGGCACGGCTGCGAATCTTGGTGCGGCGCTGCTTGCAGAAGTGGAAGTACCCACCTGACCAGCAGGCAGATGCGGTCGAGTTGGTTCTCAAACAGGCGGAGTCGCTGTCAAACGAATGGTCGAGATAAACCGCTATAAGGAATAGAAACGAGCGGGCAATGTTACGATTCCACGCTCTCAGGCTGTAGCCTCATCGTACATTGAGTCGCTCCGCCGAACCTGCCAGCAGGTGCTGTCACAATCAACCTTCCCTCCGCTCATGGTCCGAATGCTATCTGCAAAAAACGAAACCGTGCCCGTAACACCAGGGCCGCTTGCCCGTCCTCCCTCGCGGCGGGACGCATGACATGAATAAAACCTCGCCTCAACGACCTGAGGCTTTTTGGCGAATGCCACCAAGGCCATTCAAAGCCGCCTATGAATACCTGGCTCTGTTTTTTGGACTAGGTCTTCTTGCCTTCATCTGTATCGGCTGGTCCATCGTGGCTTTGCCCCTATCCGTGCTCCCATCGACCGCCTGGACCAAACATATCGGGCGAAAAGGGATTTCCATCGGCTTTCGAGCGTACCTCTATTGCCTGGCTCTGCCGGGCTGGGTAAAAGTCGATCTCGCCGCACTGGACAGCCTCCACGATGCCGCACCGCTCGTCCTCGCCCCGAATCACCCGGGGCTGCTCGACGCCGTGCTGGTTTTGTCGCGCTTTCAAAATATGGGCTGTGTCATCAAGGCCGGGTTACTGAATCACCCTCTGCTGGGTGCAGGAGTCCGGCTAGCCCGCTACATCCCTAATGATCGCCGTCACCGGATGATCCATGCCGCCGTTGAGGAGCTTCGATCAGGCCATCATCTCCTGCTCTTTCCCGAGGGCACCCGCACCACCCGCTCGCCTGTCAATCCGTTCAAAAACAGCCCAGGCCTGATTGCCGGCAAGGCCGGCGTTTCGATCCAGACAATTCTGATTGAGATGAACTCTGATTTTCTGGGGAAAGCTTGGCCGCTGCTGAGACGCCCTACCCTGCCGGTCATCATTAAAGTCAGGCTGGGAGAGCGCTTTCCACCACCAGAACAGGTCAGGGCCTTTACCGCCGAACTGGAACGCTACTTTGCCGCTGAACTTAGCCGAACGGCGGTATTCGACCCATTACAACCTGCCGTTAGCCCATCCCATGCAAAACCGCTCGCACACTCATCTTGTATTGATCCCCAGCTATAACCCGGGACCCAAAGCCCTGGAGACGGTGAGCGATGCCAGGCAGTTCTGGTGTCCGGTCTGGGTCGTTGTGGACGGCAGTACGGATGGCACCACCGAGTCACTAAAGCACCTGGCGGCCGGCGATTCCGGTCTGCGCGTTATTGTCCTTGCCAAAAATCAGGGCAAAGGGGCGGCTGTCTTGCAGGGAATGAAAGTTGCCATGACCGAGGGCTACACCCATATTCTGACCATGGACTCGGATGGACAGCATCCCGCCGCACTGATCCCCTCGTTTATGCGGGCTTCGGAACATGAACCGGGTGCCATGATTCTGGGAAACCCGATCTTCGATGCGACTGCACCAAGCCTGCGGGTCAAGGGGCGTCAGCTCTCGAACGGCTGGGCTCATCTGGAAACCCTATGGTCCGGGATTGGTGACTCCCTGTTTGGATTTCGCGTCTACCCCATCGACCCGCTCGTTCGCATCATGCAGAAGACCCGCTGGATGCGCCGTTTCGACTTTGATCCGGAGGCCGCTGTGCGCCTGAGCTGGGCCGGCGTTGGCACGATCAACCTGCCTGCGCCGGTCAGGTATTTAACTCCCGCAGAAGGTGGCGTATCTCACTTCAACTATTGGCGCGACAACGCCTTGCTAACCTGGATGCATACCCGGTTAGTGCTGGGTTTCCTGCTCCGCTTTCCCTGGTTGCTGGCAAAACGGCTCCGCAACATGCGGTCATCCCGACAGGCTGGCTGAAGGCGGGGTGCAAAACGGCAACGCCGCTCATTGCATCAAGTTCCAGTGCTGGCCGTAAAAACCCGGTTTATAATTCCAGCCGTTCCTAATAACCGCTATTCGTGAACTCAGTGAAAGAAACGCCAGATACCCCCGGTGTAATAAACGCGTTTCTGCCAGACACCCAACTTTTTTATCCACTATGAACAAGACTCTTTCGGACCGCGTCAGATCCATCAAGCCCTCTCCCACCCTCGCCGTCACGGCGAGAGCCGCTGCCATGAGGGCCGCTGGCAAAGACATCGTGGGTCTAGGCGCTGGCGAACCGGATTTCGACACTCCCGAACATATCAAGCAGGCAGCCATTCAGGCGATTCAGGATGGCTTCACCAAGTACACCGCCGTTGATGGGACACCCGGCCTCAAGAAGGCCATCGTCGCTAAGTTCAAACGTGAAAACGGTTTTGACTATGAGGCCAAACAGGTTCTGGTCTCCTGCGGCGGCAAGCAGAGCTTCTACAATCTGGCACAAGCACTGCTGAATCCAGGAGATGAGGTAATCATTCCTGCGCCCTACTGGGTGTCCTACCCCGACATGGTTTTGCTGGCGGACGCCAAGCCGGTGATTATTGAAGGCCCCCAATCACAAAACTTCAAGATCACACCCGCACAACTTGAAGCCGCCATCACTGCCAAGACCCGGCTGTTCGTCATCAACAGCCCGTCAAACCCGAGCGGCATGGCTTACAGCCGGACTGAATTAGAGGCGCTTGGCGAAGTCCTGCGCAAGCACCCGGATATCATCATTGCCACCGATGATATGTACGAACATATCCTATGGACTGGCGACTTCGTAAACATCCTCAATGCCAACCCGGATTTTTACGAACGCACCATGGTATTGAATGGCGTGTCGAAGGCCTATTCGATGACCGGATGGCGCATTGGCTACGCAGCCGGTCCGGCCTGGCTGGTGGAGGCGATGACCAACATCCAGTCGCAAAGCACATCGAATCCGACCTCCATCTCGCAGGTCGCCGCTGAGGTTGCCTTAAACGGCGACCAGGGCTTTATCGGGGACATGCTGAAGGCCTTCAAGGAACGCCATGATTATGTCGTCAAGGAACTTAACAACATCCCGGATGTTAGCTGCCTGAAAACCGACGGAACATTTTATGTGCTGCCCGACGTCAGCGGCGTAATGGCCCGACTGCCCGGTATTGAGAATGACCTGGCTCTATCCGAGTTTTTGATTGAACAGGGCGGCGTGGCCGTGGTCCCGGGGAGTGCGTTTGGCGCGGCGGGTCATATCCGGCTCTCGATTGCCACGAGCATGACCAATCTGGAAAAGGCGATGACGCGTATCAAGACGGCATTGGGTTGAGATCGGGCAACATTCCCGGCTGACTTTACGAGCTCAGCAATTTGGGTGACTTCAATCCCTGAAGCCACCCAAGCCTTGCAGGGACTACCCTAGTTTCAGACCTGACAGATAGGCCTTGAAACTCTCATGTAACTCCCCGTGCTTCAAGCCCTGTTCGACCGTGGCCATGAGGTAGCCCAGCTTCGAACCACAGTCATAACGCTTGCCTTCGAACTCGAAAGAAAGCACGGGCTCGTCCTTTAGCAGCATGGCGATGGCATCAGTCAGCTGGATTTCTCCGCCGGCACCCCGCGTAACCTTGTTCAGGCGTTCAAAAATGCCTGGCGTCAAAATATACCGGCCAACAACCGCCTGGGTGGATGGTGCGTCCTCTGGCTTGGGTTTCTCAACAATCCCGTCCAGCTTGGCCAGACCTGGCCGGATAGTCTGGGCGTCGACGATACCGTAACTGGCAGTTTCGGACGGATGCACCTTCTCGGTTCCCAGGATGGAGCATTGCCACTCGTCGTAGATCTCAACCATTTGCTTGAGACAGCCGCGTTGGCCGTCGTCGATCATGTCATCGGCCAGCACAACGGCGAACGGCTCATCGCCGACAACACTGGCAGCGCAATTGACCGCGTGCCCCAAACCCAGTGCCTCAGCCTGGCGGATGTACACACAGGTAACATTGGGCGGAACCACGTCTTGCAGGATCTTGAGTACTTCAGTCTTGCCTCGCATAGCCAGTTCAGTTTCCATTTCATAGGCTTTGTCGAAATGATCTTCGATAGCCCGTTTGGTCCGGCTGGTTACGAAAATCATCGTGTCGATCCCTGCTGCCACCGCTTCTTCGACGGCATATTGAATCAAGGGTTTGTCAACGATGGGCAGCATCTCTTTTGGGCTAGCCTTGGTAGCGGGAAGAAAGCGGGTTCCAAGACCCGCCACAGGAAACACCGCTTTTCTTACTGTTTTCTTCATATCAATTCCTTTTTATATCAATATGTTGCTTGCAGTTTATGATTGTCTCGCAAGTAGTTGAGAATCATGCCGGCACAGACATCCAAACCATCCCTACCTGTATGAACGACAATTTCCGGGTTCAACGGCTCTTCATATGGGGATGAAATTCCGGTGAACTCAGCCAGCTGACCGGCTCTGGCCTTCTGATACAAGCCTTTCACGTCTCGTGTTTCACATACGTGGAGCGGCGCGTCACAGTAGACCTCAACGAAATCATCGTCCCCAAGCAGCTTTCTTACACCATCACGGTCGCTGCGAAAAGGGGAGATAAAAGCTGAAATAACGATCAGCCCGGCATCCGTCATTAACTTGCCCACCTCACCGATGCGGCGAATATTCTCACACCGGTCTTCCGCTGTGAAACCAAGGTCTCGGCAGAGGCCATGTCTTACATTGTCGCCATCCAGCACGTAGGTGCGACAACCCTCGGCAACGAGCCTCTCTTCAACCCGATGGGCCAGTGTCGACTTTCCAGCACCAGAAAGCCCCGTTAACCAGACAGTGCAACCTTTGTGGCCATTGATCTGTTCACGCTGAACGCGGGTTACGCTTCCGTTTTGCCAGGTAATATTATTTTCTGCCGTCACAACCAGTTAATGCACCAAAGTAAAAAACGATAAATACACTCATGAAAAAGGCCCCATTCGGGGCCTTCCTCTCCGTGTGCCGAACGATTACTGAGCTGCCGGTACCGGGGCGGCGGCGGGTGCTACCGGCGGCGGCGCTGTAGCTGGAGCAGCAGGCGTCGCGGCGCTCGGGGCACCTCCAACAACGATGACCGCACGATTTTTTTCAACCGTAGCCTTACCGATCCCTTTAACTTTCTTCAATTCATCCGCAGACTTGAAAGGACCATTCTTATCGCGATATTCAACAATCGCCTTGGCTTTGCTGGCACCTACACCAGACAGCGCCTTCGACAATTCAGCTGCCGTTGCGGAGTTTATATCAACAGGCTCAGCCATTAACATAGGCGACAGGCCAAGCACAAACGCCAAAAGAAGAAACTTGAAATATTGAAGCATCGGATCCTCCAAGGGAAAGTTTAATCGCGGAACGAGACGCTAACATACAAACCAAAGGGATGAAAAGCCCGGCTTTTAGAAAAGAGACAGACGCAACGCCTTCAATGTAGGCCACAAAACTCAGGAGCCCCACCAAAACCATGACAATTCCTTCAGACCCAACAATGACTCCCGAAGACATCCAGCGTCGCTTGAAAACTGAGCTACCGCACTGGTACTACGAAAATGGCTGGATTCGGCGCAAATACCGAACCAGCGGCTGGAAGGCATCGCTGATGGTCGTCAATACGGTCGGACATCTAGCCGAGGCGGCCTGGCATCACCCCGATCTGACCGTGTCCTATGCGTTCGTCATCGTCAAGCTGATGACACACTCCGCAAAGGGCATTACCGAGAAGGACTTTGCCATGGCCCGGAAAATCGAGGACGTCATCCAATGGCAGCCGGCCCAAACTCACCCTGGGGTTCTGGAAGGCACTCCGGATGATCCGCGTTTCAAGTTCATCAAATACGACTGATCAAGCGGTTGCCGTGCCGATGGAAGCCAGTAGACGGCACGCTTCTCGCTGTAACCTGGACCGGATAAACAGGAATTTCCACCGGACGCCGCCCGCCTGCCGCCAGAGCAAGGCGGAACGGACACCCGCCAACAACAAGGCGCGGATACGGTCGCTGTTATGTTGAGCGGACAGATGCCGCTGTTCACCTGAAACGATGACGCGGGGCTTGAGCTGGCTCAGTGTCTGCTGGTAGCCATAGGCCAAGGCTTCAAATACCTCATCATCCAGCATCCGGCCAGCCTTTTCCGCGTTTGCCTGAGCGCGGCTGACGGCAACACCGATCGCCTCGATCATCGCTGGCTGCTTCATCACACTCTGCTCCAGAAACATCAGCGTTGAAGCATAACGAGCGAGTTCCGGGTCCACCTGGCGTGGTTCGGCCAATTGCCTTTCGAGTTGCTTAAGCCCAGTTTTAAGCCCGGCAAGACCACCGTAAACATCGAGAATGTCATCGGCATCGACTTTCAGGGTGCTGGCGATGGAGACCTCCATATCCTGTAGATCGGCGGTCCCTCGCTTGGCAATCTGCTGGACCAGGGTAACCGCCTGCGCCAAGCCAGCCAAAGCGATGGTCTGGTTGGTAAGATTTTTTTCCATCGTCAGTATTTCTCTCTGTTGTTAGGAGCCAGCATTTTCTCACCCTGTACGGAATGACCGCTTAGTAAGGCTGCTCCCGAATATGCAGGGTATAAAGCCATCGCGATAGCAAAAGCTCCAACACAAGAAAAGCCAGAACTACTCCGCCCATTGATACTGGAGTCAGCCCCCATTCAGCGCGCACCGCCCACAAAGGAAATAGCGACTCAGGCACCTGATCAAGCCCCAGCGCCATGGCACTCGCCGGCAAGGCCAGCCTGCGTTTGATGAAGCTGGAAAAAAGGTCGCCGAGCATGGCCCAGAACCCTATCCAAACACCGGTCTGCAATGGCCAACCCAAGAATAAGGCAGCCAAGCCAGTCCCGGCCAGGGCAGACAAGATGCCTCTCCAGGTTTTAGATTTTCCGAGAAACCGGTAACCATCCGCTGACAGCAGCCAGCCCCCGTCGACCGGCCAAGCGCCTTTACCCGCAAACAGCCGCTGCATGATGATCGGCATTCCATTGGCAACCATCAGCAGAAAGAGGAGCTGACTGGTGCCCGGCACTCCTTCAGTCATCGAATTCCCTGAACGCCAGTTCCCATCGACTAGAGCGCATGGAGCACCTCGCCCTCAAAATGGATTCCAGCCCACCCATATTTCATGAAGTTGCGGATATTTTTGTGGTCCTGACCATCGGGATGGCCCAAAACGTCATCGCGGTAATAGCGGCCAAACAGGGCGAGGGTCTGCGGCTCGCTTAGGCCGTTGCTCTGGGCAAAACTAAAAATCTTGCAGGAACCTTCATTGCTGCCGGGCCCATTGATTACGGCATCCTCGCCGAGTCCGTTGGTGAAACGGGCGGGACTATAGCGGTAGTGGCCGGCGATCACGGCTATCGTGTCCTGAAATTCGATCGGCTCACCGGATTTGACTTTCTCGATGAATGAATTTACTTCGGGCATCATGGACAAGTTTTCTCCGTAATTTTTAACATCATGTTGCTGAAAGGTCACCCGCTGACGTCATTTTTTGGCGGCGCTACCCCGGCCACACCGGTTTTTTGCGCCACCTCAACATAAACGCGCTGGCTCTATGCCTCTACTTGAACATCGCCTGAACATTCCTGTTGCCGGTCATTGTGAAAGAGCACATTTGCCCGCTACTCGTACAATCACCAGAGCAACCAGAAAAACAGCTTTCTCAAGATGCGCGGATAATGCCCGCCGAGCCGTCAGGTAGCAAGGCCGTGAACACATACGAATAAGCCGCCCTTCATGGCGTCTTCCGCCAGAAAGTTCCGCTTCATTACGAACTCCACAATGGCCTCGTAATAGTGCGACTTTCATTTTTTATTGCTGAAAAACAAAGGTCATCTGCGCTGCGGCGAGACCAGGATGTTTTTCACGCCACCAGAGGGGCCAGGGGCGGATCATGCCGTCCGAGAAGACATGACCGTCCCGCAAAAGGCGGCCATGCGGCGTCGGCAACGCCGAAGACATAGCCTGTCGTGGGACTCGCTGCTAGTGGACTGGATGACGATATGTGTCGGTGACGGATTAGGCGCCGCATGGCTCACGGTCAATCGCTACTATAAATTGATGATTCCACAAACGATTGCTATAGTGCGCGTCGGTGAGATGGGCTAATTTAGAGTTCCAGCACTGACTACGAATCAATCGAAAATCGGTGGCCTTTTACTGCGGGAACGAGTCCTGCGGATTGGACCAAAGGCTCCTCACTTACGAATTTCAAAAGCACATGCGGAACGCGCCGGCGATTGAACGCTATGGCGCAGTAGCTGCCTGTGACTGTTGAAACCCGCGCACCGTTGTGTTGCAAATTGATTGACACCAACGCTGCATGCGCAAACAGGTAAACGGGGCAAGCCCCCAGGGTTTTACCGCTCGACCCATGATGAGCGAAAAACACGCGACCCGCGTGGTAACACGTGTACCCACCCGATTGACGCCTGCCGTTGAAAGGTGAAGCTACCCGGATTTACAAAGCCGCATGCTGCCGGGATGGCCGAAGACGTCGGCCCTGAAAAAACGAGCGAATGCGCTACTTGCGACCGGAGGATCGGTTGCCACGGGACGCTAAAGGATTAGTGAATGAAAAGAATGTTAATCAATGCCACGCAACCGGAAGAACTCCGGGTTGCGTTGGTGGATGGTCAGAAACTTTACGACTTTGATATCGAAGTTCCCTCGCGGGAACAGAAGAAAGCCAACATTTATAAGGGAGTAATCAGCCGGGTAGAACCCAGCCTTGAAGCCGCCTTTGTCAACTTCGGTTCAGACCGGCACGGATTCCTGCCTTTCAAGGAAATCGTACCGGCCTATCTCGGGCTACCGCCAGACCAGGAAATCAGCCGCCGTGACATCAAGGATTACCTGAAAGAAGGCCAGGAACTTCTGATCCAAGTCGAAAAAGAGGAGCGTGGCACCAAGGGCGCTGCGCTGACTACTTATATCAGTCTGGCCGGCAGCTATTTGGTGCTGATGCCAAACAATCCCTGTGCAGGCGGTATCTCACGCCGTATCGAGGGTGATACCCGCACCGACATGCGTGAAGTGATGGCAGCCCTGCAAGTTCCCGAGGGTATGGGCCTCATCATCCGCACGGCGGGCGGTGGAAAGTCGGTTGAGGAACTGCAATGGGACATGAACTACCTCCTGCAACTGTGGGAGGCCATTGAACGCTCGGCCCAAGGAAAAGCCGCACCGTTGCTAGTGTTCCAGGAAAGCAACGTCATCATTCGTGCGCTCCGTGACCATCTCCGCAGCGATATCGACGAGATTCTCATCGATCATCCGGGCACGTTCAAGCTGGTGAAGAGTTTCCTGCAGCAGGTCATGCCGCAGTTCATCAACAAGGCGCGGCAGTATCAAGACAACGTCCCGCTCTTCAATCGCTATCAGATCGAAAGCCAGATTGAGCTCGCCTACTGCCGCGAGATACCCTTGCCTTCAGGCGGCGCCATCGTGATCGATCATTCCGAGGCATTGACCGCGATCGACATCAACTCGGCCCGTGCCACCAAGGGCGGCGACATCGAGGAAACCGCGCTCAACAC
>SXQV01000196.1 GCA_005792805.1 Methylococcaceae bacterium
ATGGTGGTTAGCCTGCCTGCACTTTGCAGGGCGTCACCCTGGCGGATCAGGATGCCGTTCTGGGCCGCCCGGCCCACGGCCACCATAACGGATATCGGTGTGGCTAATCCCAGCGCACAGGGACAGGCGATCACCAGGACGGTCATTGCGGTGACAAAGGCATAACCAAAAGAAGGTTCGGGGCCCCACTTCCACCAAATCAGGAAAGTCAGCAGCGAGATGCCGACGACGACCGGCACGAATACGGCCGCAATTTTGTCGACCAGCCGGGCGATTTCCGGCTTGCTGGCCTGGGCATTGCGCACGCTGGCGATGATCTGGGCCAGCACGGTATCACGGCCAATACGCGTGGCCTTGAACAGGAAGGAGCCGGTCTGGTTGAGGGTGCCACAGACCACTTCATCCCCGGCATGTTTTTCTACCGGCATGGGTTCGCCCGTCAGCATCGATTCATCGACGCGGGAATGGCCTTCGATCAACTCGCCATCCACCGGAATTTTCTCGCCGGGACGCACGCGGATAACCTCGTCAAGGCCTACTGCGCTGATGGGAATATCGGATTCCACACCGTCACGCATCACCCTCGCGGTACGTGGCTGCAAGCCAATCAGTGATCGTATGGCCGAAGAGGTGCGACCGCGCGCCCTCATTTCCAGTGCGCCGCCGAGGTTGATGAAAGCCAGGATGGTGACGGCTGCCTCAAAATAGGCATGGCGGCCAGATGGGGGCAGGCTATTTGAGAAGATAATCGCGGCGCTTGAATAGAACCAGGCCGCACCGGTTCCCAGCGCGATCAGGGTGTCCATATTGGCCTGGCGATGTTCCCAGCTCTTCAGCGCACCGGTAAAAAAATGTCCTCCGGAGTAACGCATGACTTTGTAGGTCAGGAACGCGATGCCGCTCCAGAACACACCCGGCAAAAACCCGCCCAGCATGGGCAACCAGTGGAGGTGTTCCGCCACCATGAGCGGGATGCCCAGCAAGGCAGCTACCCCGGCTTTTTTCAGAAGATCATGATAGCGCGCCATCTCCAGCGCTTCCTGACCGCTGACATCTTCCAGTTCCTCCATGACTGCACCGTCGTAGCCTGCGTTCTTCAGTGCGGTTCGGAGGCTTTCCGGGTCGGCTTCGCCCCATACCAAGGCGGTGTGATCGGCAAAGCTGACATCGGCAGAGGTCACGCCCGGAACGGCGCGGAGGGCGGTCTCGACGGACTCGACACAACCGGCACAGCGCATACCGGCAATCGAGAGCCGGATAGCGGCCGATGAATGGTTATGATTTTCTGTCATACGGGGCTCCTGATGCGTTTGCTGTTGGCGGCGGCCTGGCGGTTTTTTCTACCGTCCCAAAACGAGCGGGTGAGCACTATAACAAAGCCGGTCTCAGCGGCCATGCACTCAAATACGCCACCGATGCGGACATCCACAAAAACTGTGGATAAGTCTGTGTGTGAACCTGTGAATTGGCTGTATTCATGCGGTCTCCGCATGATCGCTTATTTCCTGCGCAACCACGTAACCTGTTGAAATATAATGGATCAGGCCTAATGCTCTGGGAAATGTACCGGCAAAACAGACACTTATGACAGCTATGCATAAGCCGATACTTAATGACTCTCTCCGCCCCGAAAAAGTTGGCACCTGTGCGGCCCTGCCGCATGAGCTTCATCGGTTTGGACCGCATTAACGCAGCAAATCTTGCCCGCCACCCGGAACCGAATCATGGCGCTGATGCTCACCGGCCGGCAGAGCCGGAACCTCCAGCCGGGTGCCCTCGGGCCCCCATCGCAGCGTGCCGATATCCTTCCACTCGCCCCTCAAATTTCGGTGTCGCAAGTCATATTCCCACACGGTCGGTACTTCAACACGTTTGGATTTGATGACGAATTCAGCATCCGTCAAATCCACGCCCATTTCTGCACCATAGAAGGCCGTCACTTTCCTGGTGAACTTCTCCAGCCGGTCGCGGCTCATGTGTGAGGTGATGGCGACATTTGCCCACATGGACTGTACCCGCCCCCAGTTGGGCGACAGTAGCCGGCCTTCCGAATTGATGAAGGGTAGCCAAGTTTCCTGTCCGCTTTTATCACGATAGGCCAGCGCCACGATCCCGTTGTAATGGTCGAAATGATCGTGCAGGTACAAGGCATGAGGTGAAATACCAAAGAATGTATGAGAAAGGTTGATTACCGAGTCACTGGCTTGATCCAGCACGGCCAACGCCGGGTCGCCGGGACGGGTACCGGCCCAGCGGTAGAGCACGCCGTAATGGAGGGTGCTGTTGAGTTGCAGAACCAGGACAACGACCAGTGATTTCGCGATGCGGTGGACGATTTGCCGGTCGGTCGTCGCATGGCGAGCATAGAAACCGGGGAAAGGCCGCTCGTCCACCCAGGCAGGGACCGGTGTTACCACGCAATGTTCGTCGCAGCTCAGGCGTTGGCGGCTGTCGGCAATCCGCCGATAGACTGACCGGGCAATGTGATAAAGGCCGGGAATTTTCAGTACCCACCCGAGGGGCGCGGTGATACCGAGCTTGATCAGGATCTGGATGTAGGTGTCCACACCGGCACTCAATCGCCCTTGGGTATCCAGCGCGTAAAGATCAGTCAGCAACGTGCTCTCGGGGATGACATCCAGCTCGCGGTATTCGCGGGCGTGACTTTGCAGCCCCTTGAACGCGATGGCGTGCCGGATATCAAAATGCTCGATGAAAATCACCGTGCGATTGCATAGCGGGCAGTCCCGATCATAGAGCACGGTCAGCACTGGCTTGTTGACCCTGAGCCACCGGCTGAAGCCTCGCCACCAGGCAAATGGCACCAGCAAGAGGTAGTGCACGAGCATGGCGAAACCGAAGGGGTAGACATTCAGTGACAGGATGATGCCGATGTGAAAACCGGCACCAAGGACCAGCAGCGGCACCCGAAAGGCCCGGAACCAGAAAAGGAAGAGGAAGACCAGCTGAAAAACGATGATGGAATAGCCAATGGCCTGCTCCAGCCACCGGACGTTCAACAACGGACTCATGTCGAGCGGCGACACGTAATACGGCATCGTCGCCGGTAGCCAGGCGCCCATGCCGTTCCGCCAGAACTCCGAGGACAGCTTGTGCAATCCAGAATCAAGGTAAAGCAGGCCCAACGTGAGCGCCAGAGGCAGTGTGTAGGCCAGTATCGGCACTTCCCGAACCGGCCTGTAGCGCTGGCCGGGAACCGAGTAACGCCAGGCCCAGCGCAGGTTATCCAGCGACAGTGCCCGCTCCGAGGGTAAGAAAATCAAGAGGAAGCTGGATGCCGTCATGAGTTGGTCAAAGCCGCCGTCAAAATCCTGCCACATCGGCGTGAAGACGACGAAAATCACCCAGAAGAGATAATTGGCGACCGCGACGCGACGTGTGTGGTACCCGAGCGCCAGACAGCCCACCAGCCCCATCCAGACCAGCAGAAATACATGGAGGACGGGGGACGCGCGATCCAGATAAGGGACGGGGTCGAAAATCAGGTGCCGGAAATAAAACAGGAACAGGATTTCCTGTAGCGCGACCAGTGCGAAGCCGATCCTGAACAGGCCGAGGCCCGTGGCGGAAACTTTCTGGTTCAACCGGGTTTGTAAGGCGATCAGTAAGGAGGAAAACATGCGGCGCGTGCCTAGGGATTATGGGCCTGCCTGAGGAAGGCATGGATTGGGGTTTTGAGATTTTCAGTCGCTGCGCACCGGCAGACGGGGCACGCTGCCGGACTATCCGGATGCCCTGCATCCAGGCCAGGCACGGGATTGCGGTCACTATTCCAGCAGCAGGGAGGGCACGCAGATTCCTGGCTTCCCGTCATGCGACGCAGTCTAGCTGGCCGACTGTTCCCACGCCCCTTCGAAGAAGGACTCAGCGAGTTCTCGCCGCGAACGTGGGGCCAGCTCGCGCTCCTGGAGTTCTTCGGGCACCTGTTCTCGCGGCAGCTGATAACCGATGGTAATCATGGCCAGACAATCGAAGGATTCGGGAATGGCGAATTCGTTGCGGATCTTTTTGGCGTCGAAGCCGCCCATTTGATGCACCATCAGCCCCAGCGCGGTAGCCTGGGCCGACAGGCTCATGACGGCAGCACCCGTATCGTATTGGCACCAGCGGTTGGGCCGGCCATCGGCGAACTGCGTATCCGCGCAGGCCAGCATCAGTAGTGGTGCGTGGCCAGCCCAGCTCTGGTTGGATTCGGCGAGACATTCGAAGGCACGACGCCAGGCCTGGGATTCCTCGCTGCGGTGCCACATCAGAAATCGCCACGGTTGGTAGCCGAAGCACGATGGCGCCCAGCGTGCGGCTTCAAGCAAGGCTAGCCGCTTTTCGCTCTCTACCGGACGGTTGGCATCATAGGCGCGACCGCTCCAGCGCAAGGCCAGTGGATCAATGATCGGAGTTTGGGTCTGTGCGATTTTTTGAAACATACGTGTAGGTTCAGATTTTCAGTGAACGCCCTGCCAGCCCTTCAAGAAAGTCCAGCGGGCCAGAGGCCGGGTTAGCCAGATGCTCCGGCTCCAGATAAAACGTCTGTTCCAGCATGAACTGACCGGCCATGACGGCATGGAGCACCTGGTCGGAGAACACCACCCAGCTGGAACCGGCAGGAAACTCGAAGTTCAGCTGCGGTGAGGTCTGCTGATAAGTGAAATCGGCTTTACCGAGATCATGAAGTTGGCCCATATAGTGGTCATAACCGGTGCGCCGCGATTTCGTGATGCCGAGTTTTTCGAGTACCCATGCGGAACCGGGAAGTGGCCGCGAGGCGCGCGGGAAGAATCGGGCGGCATGATCGGCAAACGGTTCACCGACTCGCCACACGCGCGGCAGACCGCTGGGGTTGACGTTACTGAAAACACGCAACAGCCGCAAGCCGCCGGTGGGGTTGGATGGAAAGGAATCCACATGCAATCGGGTATCATCTTTCCGCCAGCTGGTCTCCCGGCCCTCGACGCTGGCCGTCCGGTAAGAAGTGAAGCCTCGTCGCAGATGCCCCTGATAATGCGGAAACAACCCGCGAACCAGGGACTCCGCATTCCCGGAAAAACGCGCAACCAGAGCCTTGAGTTGGGCGATGTCCGCAGCGCTTCCCTGCGCACCCTGCAGAGGAACATCGTGGCCACGAAAACTGATGTTTTTCGCTTTGCCATCGGACCACTGTTCGCTCAGAAAGCGGGATTCGTCGCCGGCAAAGTTAAAACGGAGGTGGGGGAAAAAAAGAACTTTGCCTGATTCCAGGATTGCTTCCAGTCCACTTTTGGGGATTTCACCCGGGAATGGATCCCAGTGGTCCAAGCTAAACTCCCGAATAACGTCCAGACTCATCTAGTATTTCCCTCGGTGCTAACGGTCCCATGGGTTGTTACCCGGGACTCATGGTGCAGTATTTTACGCAGAGTGCGGGAAGAATGCCTGGCGGCTTTTTCGTGTGTAATCCAGTTGTTTTTCTGCGAAGACATCGAAACATTGCGGGAGATCGACTGAAAATCTGCCCTGGCGATATTGATCATGGAACTCCGGGTAGCGGTTTGCCGTTGATCTTATCGGGACTCGTCCTCGGACGGGATGGCTCCGCGAAACTCCTCCGACAAGAGGGTTTGCGCTCCGGTCACGACTACGTGCGTACCGGGTGCAAGTGCCATATCGGCAAACAGGGCTTTGTCTGAAGACGGCTGAGGGTCGACGGGAAGCCGCGAGTAACTGCCGTCGCGATTATCCCGGTAAACCCAGGATTTGCCAGCCTGCCAGACGATGGCGCTGGCGGGCAATGCAACGCCCTGCCGACGGGCACCATCTGTCACCCAAACATTGATGCGCATGCCGGCACGGAGGTGCTCGGTTGGTATGTGGAAAAACCAGGTTTCCCCTTGCACCAGTTCGTCTGTTCTTGGCGCGGCGGAAATCATTTCCGCCTTTACCGCTTTGGAGCGTTCGAAATCACGTGCAATAAATACCTGGACCTGCGGGCTCAATGGGTCGGTCCCGAAGGGAAGCGTAAGTTGTAGCAGGGAGCGGCGGTGTTTCGCCAGATTTTCCAGCAGCGCAGCCTCTCCATCCAGTGCCAGATGTGCCAGTTCGTCTCCCCAGAGATGCTGGGCTTCACGACGAATTTCCTCCACATGTCGCCGTGCGGCGCGCTCACGGGTGAGATCGCTCTGCCACTGCGCCTCGGTCTGGGTCAGCTCGCGACCGGCAATGATGTCGGCTTTGTAGAGGGCCTGAACCCGGTTGCGATTCTTCTCGGCCAGCTGGAGGGCGGCGGCGGCCACGTCAACGTCCGCCTGCGCTGACCTCAGCCGGGAGCGGAGTTCGAGCAGCGGCTGTATGTCCAGCACCTTGCCAAAACTGGTGGTTTCATTTTGCAGTGTGATACCGGTCAGTGGCTTGCTCACCAGTTCTGCTGCCGCTTGCTGCGCTAGCGACAGCTTCACTAATCCGGGAGTCTGTCTGGAAGACTTCGGCGCGGCGGTGGAGATCGCGCGATCCTCGTCATCATCGGCCCAGGCGCAAGCCGACATGCCCGTGCCCGCTATAGCCAATAGCCAGAGGATTAACGGGACAAAGATTTGCTGGCGCGGCATGATGGGGAACGGAGGACGGGCGATGGAAGAGAGGCCGAAAAGTCAGTCCATGGACTATAAACCAGCAAGGCGGGCATCACAAACTCGTGTATGGCTGTGTTTGATCCAGTCGGCCGCCCCCAGTCCGGCGGTGCGCCCCGTAGCTAGACAAGCCGTCAATAAATAGCCGCCGGTTGGGGCTTCCCAGTCCAGCATTTCGCCGGAACAGAAGACGCCTGGCAGGTCACGAATCATTAACTGCTCATTCAGTGCCTCGAACGCCACTCCTCCCGCTGAACTGATCGCTTCATCCAGTGGTCGGGCGGCCCTCAGGCGTATGGGCAAGTTCTTGATGGCGCTGACCAATCGCTCAGGGTTTTCGAGCTCATCCTTTGCAACATGTTCTCTTAGCAGGCCGATCTTGACGGCATCCAGTCCGGCGGCGCGCCTGAGGTGATTGGACAGCGACAAATGGCCTCTGGGTTTTTGCAGGTTTTGCAGCAATCGTTCCACGGAGCGGTCGGGTGCGATGTCAATATGAAAATCGGCGTGGCCGTGGAGATCGATGGAGTCACGCAGGGGAGCGGACAAGGCGTAAATAAGGCTGCCTTCAACGCCTGACCCAGTGATGACGAATTCACCGCGTTGCATGACGGTTTGGCCATGAAGATCCTGGATCAGGGCGACAACCGGCTTTACCGGCGCACCGGCAAAGCGTTCTGCGAAACGGGCGGTCCAGGTGACATCGAAACCACAGTTGGCGGGACGCAAAGGGCGCACGTCCACCTCGTGGGCCTTCAGTATGGGGCACCAGGTGCCATCGGAACCCAAACGCGCCCAGCTGCCGCCGCCCAGAGCGAGAACGGCCGCACCGGCACGCTTGCCGAGAGGGCCGGACGGGGTGTCGAAGAGCAGATCTCCGGCCCCGTTCCAGCCTTGCCAGCGATGTCGTACATGAAAGCGCACGCCCAGCGATCTGAGCCGTTTCAACCAGGCACGGAGCAGGGGCGCGGCCTTCATTTCCAGCGGGAAAACCCGCTGAGAACTACCAACGAAGGTATCGATGCCAAGGTCTGCGGCCCACTGGCGCACGGACTCGGCATCGAAGTTTCGGAGATGTGATTCCAATGGCTTTTGCCGTTCGCTATAGCGGCAGATAAAGCGAGGGAATGGCTCGGCATGGGTCAAATTCAGACCGCCCTTGCCAGCCAACAGCAATTTACGCCCCACCGATGGCATGCTGTCGAAAAGGTCCACGCTGACGCCAGCAGTGACCGCCGCTTCCGCCGCCATGAGTCCTGCCGGGCCGCCGCCGATGATGGCTAAAGTGTCGCGAGCAGGGTTGTCTATCAGGGGCTTCATGAACGAATGATCGGTAATGTGACGCTCGGAGAATTAAGAGGGATTCATAGGGGGCAGCCTACAAGACTCTGACCGCTCTGACCGGGTACGCGAGGTGTCAAGGGGGCATGATGCCAAGAAAACAGGACTGAGTATTCGCGGGCGTCTTGGCGTCAGACCGAAACAGCCAAAAACAGGAGAGAGGATTATGCGGTGGTTCGATTTCAGCTGTGTCAGCTGAGTGTCCGGCCTAGCGTAAGAGCCGAAAAAAGGAGAGGGAGGACATCCGTGTCCAAAGTCCCGATTAGATCGGGGTGCCGGGCCTGTTTCAGCGATAGGGCTGAGGCAGGCGCCAGCAATAAGGCATTTTAGAAACGACGACCGCCGCCGAAACCGCCGTCACGACGACCACCGCCGAAACCGCCACCACCGCTACGTTCTTCGCGCGGACGCGCTTCATTGACGGTCAGGCTACGACCGCCGATTTCCTTGCCATGCAGGGCATCGATAGCGGATTGAGCCTGCTGGTCGGTTCCCATTTCAACAAAACCAAAACCCTTGGAGCGGCCAGTGTCACGATCGGTGATGATGCTGGCGGATTCCACGGTACCGTGGGGCGCAAACATTTCTTCCAGTTCGTTGTTGTTGACGTTGTAGCTCAGGTTGCCTACGTATAACTTCTTACCCATGAGAGTTCCTCAAAACTAAAATAAAAAACAAATCTCGATGCCGGGCCGGTTCCTTTGGCGGCGGATCGCTGAACGACAAAACGATGATTCGGTGGCCTGGCTTCCTGGCCCAATGCCGGAATCACGAGGGCCGACCGCTCGGAGCGATCGGCTCATTCCTTAGCGACGACCGCCGCGACCCTTGGTGCGCGGACGTTCTTCGTTGACCCGGAGGCTATTGCCCCGCAGGGTACGGCCATTCAGCCCGGCAATTGCCGCTCTGCCTTCGTGGCCTCCCATTTCGATGAAGCCGAAACCACGGCAACGGCCCGTAAAAATATCCCGGGCCAGCTCATATTTAAAAATGCGTCCGAATTCAGAAAAAAGTTCGGTGAATTCCGTTTCGGTAATATCGGGCGGCAGATTGCCCGCGTAAAGTCTAAGCATGGTAGTCCTCCATAGACGCTGATGGGAAAGGGTGATAGGCCGGTTTGATTGCCGCGAGCCACCCGAAAGCCCGGGTGGCAGGTTGGGTTCGGCGCGGCAGACCAGATGATCAAGGTTCAGAGGGCGTCGCGGCGCTGGCCATCGGTCGGCTTGCGGCTGGGTCGATGCTGGCCGGCACGGGCGGGCGCCGGACCCCGGCGGGGCGGTGGCGGCCGGCGAGCCGGCACGGGTTCGGCGCTACGCTGCAAGGGCTTGATACCCTCCGGCATTTCTCGCAAGGACAGCTTTCGTCCCAATAAGCGTTCGATATCTCGCAATTGCGTGGATTCGTCGCTGGACACGAGCGAAATCGCTTCGCCACCGGCACCCGCACGTCCGGTCCGACCGATCCGATGCACATAGTCCGCCGGCACGTCGGGCAGTTCGTAGTTCACCACATGGGGCAGTTCGCGAATATCCAGTCCGCGCGCAGCGATATCTGTCGCGACCAGCACCTGGATACGGTCTTCCTTGAAATCGGCCAATGCGCGGGTGCGGGCGCTCTGGCTCTTGTTGCCATGAATGACACCCACCTGAAACCCATCCCGCTCCAATTGTTGAGCCAGGCGATTGGCGCCATGCTTGGTACGTGTAAAAACCAGGGTCTGCCCCCATTGGCCGGTGGCCATCAGATGCGCCAGCAGGGGCTGTTTGCAGTCCTTTTGAACGCGGTAGATGTGTTGCTCAACACGCTCGGCAGTCGCATTGCGTGGGGCCACTTCAACGCTCAATGGCTTATGCAG